>NZ_JARESX010000040.1:0-64852 GCF_046026435.1 Paraburkholderia sp. RL17-381-BIF-C
TGAGCATGGGTGCAACGGGCAGCGAGCGCACGATCACGAACGTGGCGGCTGGCCGCCTGAGCGCGACGAGCACGGATGCGGTGAACGGCAGTGAACTGTTTGCAACCAACCAGCAGGTGACGCAGAACACCACGGACATCACCAACCTGACGAACAACATGAACAACGGTTCGGTCGGCCTGGTGCAGCAGGACGCGACGTCGCGCACCATCACGGTCGCGAAGGGCACCGACGGCGCGCTGGTCGACTTTGCCGGGACAGCAGGCGCGCGTCAGCTGACGGGTGTGGCCGCCGGCGCAGTGACCGCGACGAGCGTGGATGCGGTGAACGGCGCGCAGCTCTACGGCGTGTCGCAGAGCGTGGCGGATGCGATCGGCGGTCCGTGTAGTCCTTCGCCGAGGTACCGGCCGGCAGGTTGCCGACCGACGCGCCGATCGCTTCGTTCAACTGGCCGACGTTGACTGCGTCGGTGGTTGCCGTGCCGGCCGCGACGTTGGTGATCTGGCGTTCGTTGCCCGCCGAACCCACCGACACCGTGTTTTCGCGATCCGCCACCGAGTTCGCACCCAGCGCCACCGAATTCGCCGCGCTCGCCTTCGCGTTCGCGCCCATTGCCGTGGCGTGCGTGCCGCTGGCGACGGCCGATTCCGTGTCACGGTTGCCGTCTGCCGCGAACATCGGGTTGCCGGCCGAACTGATGATATTCGTGACGTTGGAGATGGCCGCGTTCATCTGGCTGACGTTGACCGCATCGTCAGCGGCCGTGCCTGCCGCCACGTTGCGGATCGTCGTGCCGCCCGCCACGCCGTTACCCATTGTGACGCTGCTGTAGTTCGCCGACCCGTCAGCGTTGTGGTCGTACGTCACGGCAGCGTTGGTCGTGCCATCCGTATTGATCACGCCCGACGCCTTCAACTGCGCGACGTTCACCGCGTCCGTATCCGCCGTACCGGCCGCCACGTTGGTGATCTGGCGTTCGTTGCCCGCCGAACCCACCGACACCGTGTTGGCACGGTTAGCGACGGAGTTCGAACCCAACGCGACCGAGTTCGCTGCCTGCGACTGCGCGTTACCGCCGATCGCCACCGACTCCGCACCGCTTGACTGCGAATCGGCCAGGGCCGAGTTCACGTGGACGTACATGACGCCACCGCCGGTGGTGATGCTGTTCAGCGTGTTGTTGATCGTGCTGATATTGGTGGTGTTCTGCGTCACACGGTTGTCGAGGTTGGTGATCGCGTCGCCCGCGTTGTGGACGGTCGCGCCGTTCACAACGTAAGTCGGGGCCGAGATCGAGCCATCCGTGTTCACCGTCGAGCCACCAGCAGATCAACGCGGTGCAGAACGGCTTGAACCAGGTCGCGAAAAATGCGTACGCAGGTATCGCGGCCGCTACGGCACTGACGATGATCCCGGACGTCGATCAAGGCAAGACGATCGCGGTCGGTGTCGGCGGCGGCTCGTATAAGGGTTCGCAGGCCGTGGCGCTCGGCGTCTCGGCACGCATCACCCAGAACCTGAAGATGAAGGCCGGCGCAGGTACGAGCTCGCAAGGCACGACGGTGGGCGTGGGTGCTTCCTACCAGTGGTAAGTGCCATGACGGATGGGGCGTGAGCCTCGTCCGTCAGCCAGATCTGCTTTGACTTGACTGCTTGCGCGCCCTTGTCCGAGGAACACATGGCAGGGGTGCCGCCTCAATTGACTGAATCCCTGAAAATGAACTTGACGCTTTCCAAGTCTTCGCGCGCGCTATTGCTCGGCGCGTGTGTGATGTTTCTCGCTGCGTGCAGCACGCAGTCGGGCCCAACCTATACGCTTCACGCGGTGAGCGTGCCGAATCAGCAGGCGCCGATCTATCGGGTCAATTGCGAGGGACTCTTCGAAAGCTCGAAGAGTTGCGTGCGTGTGGCGGGGGAGACCTGCAAGAATCAACCGGTGACATGGCTCGAAGCCGTTGATCGCGTAAACGATGGCGCGCTGAAGAAGGATGCGCGCGAATTGACCTTCATGTGCGGCAGACCGGTTGTTGCAGAGCAGCTCCCGCAGCAGCCGGTGCTGCAACAGCCCGCTGCGCAGCCGCAAGCAAAACAGGTGGCGCCGCGGGTTCGCCTGCTGCTGCAAGGCAACGCGAACTTCGCGACGGATAGCGCGGTGCTTGGCTCAATTGCAAAGAGGAATCTCGACCACTTCATGAGCGTGAACCGGGGCGTGAACCTGCATCGCGTGACGGTGGTGGGCTACACCGACGCGACAGGCTCGGAAGCCCATAACCTGAACCTGTCCGAGGCTCGCGCCGACGCCGTCGCCCAATACCTGCGTGATGGCGGCCTCCATGCCGAGCAGTTCGTCGCACGAGGTCTGGGCAGTGCTGATCCGGTCGCGTCGAATGCGACGCCCGAAGGCCGCATGCAGAATCGCCGCGTCGACGTCCGCGTATTCGCCGAGTAACGCGCAGCCCGCATCGCTCGACCACGAAGGCCTGCCGTCGCGCAGGCCTTTTTCATCTGCAACGCCTCAAGCCTCGTCGTCGACCCGCAGCCGGCCGATCACGCCTTTCGCCTGTCCCACGCGCTCCACTAACTCGGGACCACGCTTGAGCGCGACGCCGACCGCCAGAATGTCGCCGATCGCCAGATGCGACATGCGCGATGTCATCGGCGAAAACACATCGTTTTCCTCGGCCACGTTCGAGAACAGACAGATCGACGCGACCCGCGCGAGCGGTGAGCTGCCATGCGTGATCGCGATCACTTTCGCGCCACGAGCGAGCGCTGAACGCGCGGCTTCGATGATGTCGCGGGTGCGGCCGGTATTCGATACCGCCACCACCACATCGCCGGGGCCGAGCAGTGCCGCCGACATCGAATAGGTATGCGGATCGGAGTAGGCGACGCTTGGCATGCCGAGGCGGAAAAACTTGTGCTGGATATCCTGCGCGGCGATGCCCGAGCCGCCCGCGCCGTAGAACTCGATGCGCGCCGCGTTCGCTAACAGCACGACGGCCGCTTCGACGCTATCCGGCGACAGGCTGTTGCGCACTTCGATCAGCGTGCCGATGGTCCGGTCGAATACCTTCGCGATGAGGCCGGGAGCGCCTTCGTCCGGCCGCACGTCCCGATAGACGGTGGGCACACCCGACGCAATCCCTTGCGCAAGCCGGATCTTGAATTCGCGAAACCCCGAAAAGCCGAGCGCATGACAAAACCGCGCGATCGTCGGCTGGCTCACGCCTGCGCGGGCGGCCACTTCCGTCATGGAAAGATCGAGCACTTCGCGCGGCGCTTCGATCACGTAGTCGGCCAGTTTGCGCTCGGACGGCCGCAACTGGTCGCGCATCTCTTCCACCTGGGACAGCATCATTGGAAAACTCGCACTATGCTGAAGAATGCGTGGACTATATCTGATTGCTGAATAGGTACAAAAACTACATTTGAGGCGGTAGGTGTAATCCCTAGGTTTCGGCCGTTGCATGCGAGAGCAAGGCTGGCCGGGCGTTTCCGGCTGTCTCCGTATGCCGCAGCGCAGCAGCGTTCGTCGTTGCGATCGTGTAGTTTTTCTACTAAGATGGCGTCAGTCAGTTGATCCGACACCCCGCGATACCTACCTGGCACAGTGCGCGCCCGCCCCACGCCAGCGACGAAGGAGCTCCGATGGTTTCCCCGCATTCGCAATTGTTGAAGGTCACGCAACGCGTGGTCGAGCGCAGCAAGCCCACCCGCGAGGCGTATCTGGCCCGCATCGACCAGGCGCAAGGCCGGTTCCCGGCGCGCGGCGCGCTCTCCTGCGCCAATCTGGCCCACGGTTTCGCCGGGCTCGAAGGCAACGACAAGCTCGTCATCAAACAGATTCGCGAGCCGAACATCGGCATCGTGTCCTCGTACAACGAAATGTTGTCGGCCCACGCGCCGTACAAAAACTACCCGGACATCATCAAGCAGGCCGCGCGTGAAAACGGCGGCGTCGCGCAATTCGCGGGCGGCGTGCCGGCCATGTGCGACGGCATTACGCAAGGCAATGCGGGCATGGAACTGTCGCTGTTCTCGCGAGAAGTGATCGCGATGAGCACGGCGGTCGCGCTAACGCACAACATGTTCGACGCGGCACTGTGCCTCGGCATTTGCGACAAGATCGTGCCGGGCCTGCTGATCGGCGCGCTGCAGTTCGGCCATCTGCCGACCATCTTCGTGCCGGCCGGCCCGATGGGCAGCGGCCTGTCCAACGACGACAAAGCCAAGACACGCCAGCTCTTCGCCACCGGCCAATGCGGCCGCGACGCGCTGCTCGAAGCGGAAGCCGCCGCGTATCACAGCCACGGTACCTGCACGTTCTACGGCACGGCCAACAGCAATCAGATGCTGATGGAAGTGATGGGTTTGCATCTGCCGAGTTCGGCTTTCGTGCATCCGCATACGCCACTGCGCGACGCGCTGACCGCGCAGGCCGCGCGCCGCGTGCTCGATCTGACGGTGGAGCGCGGCAACTACACGCCGATCGGCCACGTGATCGACGAAAAAGCGATCGTCAACGGCATCGTTGCCTTGCTGGCGACCGGCGGCTCGACCAATCACACGCTGCACCTGGTGGCGATTGCTCGCGCGGCGGGCATCGTGATCGATTGGGACGACTTCGACGCGCTGTCGCAAGCCGTGCCGCTGCTCGCGAAAATTTATCCGAACGGCAAGGCTGACGTGAACCACTTCCACGCGGCCGGCGGCGTCGCTTTCCTGGTGCGCAATCTGCTGGAAGGCGGCTTGCTGCACGAGGACGTCAATACGGTCGCGGGCAAGGGACTCAAGCATTACACGGAAGAGCCGAAGCTGATCGACGGCAAGCTGCAATGGGTGCCGGGCGCGCAAGCGAGCGAAGACACGGCCGTGCTGCGCGGCATCAAGGAACCATTCCAACCGGATGGCGGCTTGCGTCTGATGCAGGGCAAGCTCGGCCGCGGCGTGATCAAGATTTCGGCCGTCGCGGCGGCGCATCGCAAGGTGAAGGCGCCGGCGATCGTGTTCGATTCGCAGGAAGCCGTGCAGGAAGCGTTCGACAAAGGCGAATTGAAGCGCGACTTCATCGCCGTGGTGCGCTTCCAGGGCGCGCGCGCAAACGGCATGCCCGAGCTGCATCGTTTGACGCCGCTACTCGGTGTGTTGCAGGATCAGGGTTTCCACGTCGCACTGGTCACGGACGGCCGGATGTCCGGCGCGTCGGGCAAGGTGCCGGCGGTGATTCATCTGTCGCCTGAAGCCTTGCTGCAAGGGCCGATCGGCAAGGTGCGCACGGGCGACATGCTGGTGATCGACGCCGAAGCCGGCGTGCTCGACATCGAGGTCGACGCGGCCGAATGGGCCGCGCGGCCGAACGCCGTGCCGCTGCATCAGGCGGCAAACGAAGTGGGTTTCGGCCGGGAGTTGTTCGGCGTGTTCCGCGCGGCGGCGGCGCCGGCGGAGCAGGGTGCGTCGGTATTCGGCGCGATGGTGGGCGAGCATTCGGCGCATCACGGCGAAGCGGCCAAAGCTCACACCGGAAAACATACAAGCACCACTCAAGCCAGCTAAGTGCTGCAGAACAAGGAGTCTGACTATGACGTCGAAAACAGTAAGCGATATCGTGCGCCTCGGCCCGGTGATTCCGGTGCTCGCGTTCGACTCGGTCGAACAGGGTGAGCAGGTGTCGCGCGCGCTGCATGCAGGCGGCGTGAAGGTGCTGGAAATTACCTTGCGCACCGCCGCCGGTCTGGAAGCGATCGAACGCGCAAGCCAGTTGGCTGAAGACATCGTGGTCGGTGTCGGCACGATTACGAAGCCCGAGCACTGCGCTCAGGCTAAAAAGGCGGGTGCGCAGTTCGGCGTTTCGCCGGGGCTGACGAAAGACATGCACAAGGCCGCACAGGACGCAGGCTTGCCGCTGCTGCCGGGCGTGATGACGCCGACCGACATCATCACGGCGCTCGAACTCGGCTACGAGATCGTGAAGTTTTTCCCGGCCCAGCAGGCCGGCGGCGTGCCGATGCTGCAAGCTTTCCACGGCCCGTTCCCGAATCTGAAATTCTGCCCGACCGGCGGTATCACGGCCGAATCGGCTTCGACTTTCCTGTCGCTGCCGAACGTGGTGTGCGTCGGCGGTTCGTGGCTCACGCCGAAAGCCGCGCTTGCATCGCACAACTGGGAAGAGATCACGCGTCTCGCGCGCGCCGCGAGCCAGTTGGCCGCGCCCGCCCATTAAGTTGAAGCGGCGCGCACGTTAAGCGGTCTTCAAGGTCCTACGCAAAAGGAGCCTCGTCGATACAGCCATCTGAGCTGTCGCGGCGAGGCTCTTTTTTCAATATGCATACGCGAGCGGCGCGCGTGGGTCGGCAACACACAGTAAAATTCAGCGTCCGCGCGGTCAGCCCGGTTTCGAGGCGCCGCACAGGTCGCCGTGAGACAGGGTGCTGACTGTTGTCCGCATTCACAAGAAAACGCCGGGCCGCCCCAAGTTTTTTGTGGCCCCCTCGGGGGCTGGCGCGAAGCGCCAGGTTGGGGGCACTCAAATCAATAACGCAAAAGGAGGAGCTTCATGGAAGCTGTCCACGGCAGCACGCTGCTAGTCTTCGCGGTGATCGCCATCGCATTGCTGATCCTGCTGATCACGCGCTACAAGGTTTACCCTTTCCTCGTTCTGATCATCGTGTCGCTGCTGCTCGGGCTCGCGTCCGGCATGCCGATCGGCACCATCGTCAAGTCGTTCGAAACGGGTAACGGCAATACGCTCGGGCACATCGCCATCGTGGTCGGTCTGGGTACGATGCTCGGCAAGATGATGGCCGAATCGGGCGGCGCCGAGCGCATTGCCACTACGTTGATCGACTTCTTCGGGGAGAAGAACATCCATTGGGCGATGATGATCGTGGCGATCATCGTCGGCTTGCCGGTGTTCTTCGAAGTCGGTTTCGTGCTGCTGATTCCGATCGCTTTCAACGTCGCGAAGCGCACCAACAAATCGTTGCTGCTAGTCGGCTTGCCAATGGTCGCGGGTCTGTCCGTCGTGCACGGCCTGCTTCCGCCGCACCCGGCCGCGATGCTCGCGGTGCAGGCGTATCACGCGGATATCGGCCGGACCATTGCGTATGGCCTGATCGTCGGCGTGCCGACCGCGATCGTCGCGGGTCCGCTGTTTGCGTTGCTGATCAGCCGCTATATCAAGCTGCCGAAAGACAACGCGCTCGCTTCGCAGTTTCTCGGCGCTGGCGACGCGAATGGCGCGAACAACGGTGCGCAACAGGCGGCGCCCAAGCGTGAACTGCCGAGCTTCGGCATCACGCTGTTCACGATCCTGCTGCCGGTTATCCTGATGCTGGTGGGCAGCTGGGCCGACCTCGTGTTCACGCCGAAAACCTTGCCGAACGATCTGCTGCGCTTCGCCGGCAATTCGGATGTGGCGCTGCTGATCGCCGTGCTGGTCAGCTTCTGGACCTTCGGCGCAAGCCGCGGCTTCAATCGCGAGCAGATCCAGAAATTCTGCGGCGAGTGTCTCGCGCCGATCGCGGGCATTACGCTGATCGTCGGCGCGGGCGGCGGGTTCGGCCGCGTGCTGATGGATAGCGGCATTTCGAAGGAAATCGTCAATGCGGCGACGTCGGCGCATCTGTCGCCGCTGCTGTTCGGCTGGCTCGTCGCGGCGCTGATTCGTCTGGCAACGGGTTCGGCGACGGTCGCGATGACCACCGCTTGCGGCATCGTCGCACCGATCGCGGCAGCGGGCGCGGTGCAGGTGAAGCCGGAACTGCTGGTGCTGGCCACGGGTTCGGGTTCGCTGATCTTTTCGCACGTGAACGACGGCGGTTTCTGGCTGATCAAGGAGTACTTCGGGATGACGGTGGGGCAGACCTTCAAGACATGGTCGCTCCTCGAAACCATCATCTCGCTGATGGGGTTGGGTTTGACCTTCGCACTCGCGGCGGTCTTGTAAGGAGTTTTTGATGATTCTGATCGCAATGGGCGTGTCCGGCGCCGGCAAGACGAGAATTGGCGAAATGCTGGCAGAGCGCCTGCACTGCGCGTTCACCGACGGCGACGCGTTTCACAGCGCCGCCAACAAAGAGAAAATGCACCACGGCATTCCGCTGACGGACGAAGACCGCTGGCCGTGGCTGAAAACGATTCGCGCCGCGATCGAGGAGAAGCAGACGGCGGGCGAGACGGCGGTGTTCACGTGTTCGTCGCTGAAACGCTCGTATCGCGACGTTCTGCGCGATGGCGACAGGGACGTGTGCTTCGTCTACCTCAAGGGTTCGCGTGAGGTGCTGGAGCAGCGGCTGACCACGCGCACCGGCCATTTCTTCGATCCGTCGCTGCTGCAAAGCCAGCTCGATACGCTCGAAGAGCCGGGCGCCGATGAGGCGATCACGGTGAGCATCGAACTGTCGCCGGAAGAGATCGTCGAAAGCGTGTTGATCCAGGTCGAAGCGCGTAAGTGAATTTGCCCGGTCGCTGCAGATGAAAAAAAACCGCTCCTCGGAGCGGTTTTTTTATGCCTCGTGCAACGAGGTCAGTAGCGGCCAACGCAGATCAGGCGATGCGCTTGGCCAGTTCCGAAGCTTTACCGATATACGAAGCCGGCGTCATGGCGAGCAAGCGATCTTTCGCGTCCTGCGGAATCGCCAGGCCGCTGACGAACGTTTGCAGCGCTTCACGCGTGATGCCCTTGCCGCGCGTCAGTTCCTTCAGTTGTTCGTACGGATTCTCGATGCCGTAACGGCGCATCACCGTTTGAACCGGCTCAGCCAGCACTTCCCAGCAGTTGTCGAGGTCTTCGTGCAGACGCTGCGCATTCACTTCGAGCTTGTCGAGGCCGCGGATCAGCGAGTCGTACGCAAGCAGCGAGTAACCGAACGCGACGCCGATATTGCGCAGCACCGTCGAATCGGTCAGGTCGCGCTGCCAGCGCGACACCGGCAGCTTGTCGGCGAGATGGCGCAGCGTGGCGTTCGCCAGACCCAGGTTGCCTTCCGAGTTTTCGAAGTCGATCGGATTGACCTTGTGCGGCATCGTGGACGAACCGATTTCACCGGCCTTGGTGCGTTGCTTGAAGTAGCCGACCGAGATGTAGCCCCACACGTCGCGGTCCAGATCCAGCAGGATCGTGTTGGCGCGCGACACGGCGTCGAACAGTTCTGCCATGTAGTCGTGCGGTTCGATCTGGATCGTGTACGGGTTGAACGTGAGCTTCAGGCGCTGCTCGACCACTTCACGCGAGAACGCTTCCCAGTCGAACTCCGGATACGCGGACAGGTGCGCGTTGAAGTTGCCGACCGCGCCGTTCATCTTGCCGAGCAGTTCGACCTTCGCGATGCGGTCGATCGCGCGTTCCAGACGCGCCGCGACGTTGGCGATTTCCTTGCCGAGCGTAGTCGGGCTGGCCGGCTGGCCATGCGTGCGCGACAGCATGGCCTGATCGGCGTGCGCGTGGGCCAGTGCGACGAGACGTTGATGTACCGAGCGCAGCGCCGGCAGGATCACGTGTTCACGGGCGCCCGCCAGCATCAGGCCGTGCGAGGTGTTGTTGATGTCTTCCGAGGTACACGCGAAGTGGATGAACTCGCTCGCGCGTTCCAGTTCTTCCTGACCCTTGACCGATTCCTTCAGCCAGTACTCGACCGCCTTCACGTCGTGGTTCGTCACGCGTTCGATTTCCTTGATGCGCGCGGCGTCGTGCGCGGTGAAGCGCTCGGCCAGTTGCAGCAGGAATTGTTCGGAGGCTGCGGAGAAACGCGGCACTTCGGCGAAGCCGGCGTGCGAAAGCGCGATCAGCCAATGGATTTCGACCGTCACGCGATTGCGCATGAACGCGGCTTCCGAGAGCCAGTCGCGCAGGGCTTCGGTTTTCGAGGCGTAGCGGCCGTCGAGCGGGGAGAGCGCGTTCAGCGCGAACAGGGTGTCGGGGCGGGTGTCGGACATGATGGGGGCCGGGTGAGGGCTAAGCGCAAGGGTGAAAACGCGGAACAAACTGCGGGAAAACGCGAATTTTACCACCGGACGCCGACAGCCCCGATTTCCGCAGTCAGGCTGGTCCGCTTCGCGACACCATCTAGAATGCTGACTTCTCTCCTCCGCTGGTGGCAGGCCCCGCATGGAACTGAAATGGCTCGAAGACTTCGTTTCGCTCGCGGAAACGCGTAGTTTCAGTCGTTCGGCCGAACTGCGTCACGTGACGCAGCCGGCCTTCTCGCGGCGGATTCAGGCCCTGGAAGCGTGGCTCGGCACGGAACTGATCGACCGTTCGGTTTACCCGACGCGGCTGACCGCGGCCGGTCAGGTGTTCAACGAGCAGGCGCTCGCGATGCTGTCGCAGTTCCATGAAGCGCGCGCGCTGCTGCGCGGCCATACGGCGACGCCGCAGGCAACCATCGAATTCGCGGTGCCGCATACGCTGTCGTTGACTTACTTTCCGCGCTGGCTGCAGCGTATCGAAGCGCAGATGGGCCCGATCCACACCCGGCTGCGCGCGCTGAATGTGCACGATGCGGCGCTCTCGCTGGTGGAAGGCGGCTGCGATCTGATGATGGGCTATCACCACCCGAGTCACCCGGTCGCGCTCGATCCGGGCCGCTACGACATGCTGACGCTCGGCATCGAGCCGATCAGTCCGTTCTCGGCGCCCGGCCGTGCCGGCCGGCCGCGTCATACGCTGCCGGGCACCGCCGAAGCGCCCACGCCCTATCTGTCCTATACGCCGAACGCCTATCTGGGCCGCATGACCGAAGTGATCCTGGCCAACGCACCGGAGCGTCTGTATCTCGACCGGCTGTATGAAACCGACATGGCCGAAGGACTCAAGGCGATGGCACTGGCCGGCCACGGCATCGCCTTCCTGCCGCACAGCGCGGTGGAAGACGCGGTCGCCGACGGCAAGCTGATCCGCCTCGACCGCGCGACGCGTGGCACGCCCGAGGGCCAGCTCACGCTGACCATGGAGATTCGTCTCTATCGCGACAAGCTCGCGGCGAAGAGCGACGATGCGCGACAGATACTCGTGCGTCAGTTGTGGGACGTGGTGTCGGAGGAACTGGCGCAAGGCGCGGCCTGAAATCCTGCCTCCCTACGACGCGAATTTGCGGCTTCTCGATGGTTATGCAAAAAAAACATAATCGGATAAGGAAACGGCATTGGATTTCAAATCGGCGTTTTTCGACAATGCTGTCATTCGATCAACGCCGGAGCGTTCATGTCATCCCAGCAACAGGCAGCACAAGTCGCACAATCCGCAGCAACGTTGCAGTCGGTTCCTTCCTACCTGAATAAAGACGACCTCGGCCCGTGGGGCAACTACCTGCGTCAGGTCGATCGCGTCGCGCCGTACCTCGGCTCCCTGTCCCGCTGGCTCGAAACCCTGAAGCGCCCGAAGCGCATTCTGGTCGTCGACGTGCCTATCGAACTCGATAACGGCACGGTCGCTCACTTCGAAGGCTATCGCGTGCAGCACAACGTGTCGCGCGGTCCGGGCAAGGGCGGTGTGCGTTACCACCAGGACGTGACGTTGTCGGAAGTGATGGCCTTGTCGGCGTGGATGTCGGTGAAGAATGCTGCGGTCAACGTGCCGTACGGCGGCGCGAAGGGCGGCATCCGTGTCGACCCGCGCACGTTGTCGCGTGGTGAGCTCGAGCGCGTGACGCGCCGCTACACCAGCGAAATCGGCATCATCATCGGACCGAATACCGACATTCCCGCGCCGGACGTGAACACGAACGAGCAGATCATGGCGTGGATGATGGACACGTACTCGATGAACCAGGGCCAAACGGCCACGGGCGTCGTGACGGGCAAGCCGATCACGCTGGGCGGTTCGCTCGGCCGCCGTGAGGCAACGGGCCGCGGCGTGTTCGTGGTGGCCTCCGAAGCCGCACGCCGTATCGGTGTGGAAATCGAAGGCGCGCGCATCGCGGTGCAGGGCTTCGGCAACGTGGGCGGGATCGCGGCGCGTCTGTTCCAGGAAGCGGGTTCGAAGCTGGTCGCGGTGCAGGATCACACCGGTTCGCTGTACAAGTCGACGGGTATCGACGCCGTCGCACTGCTCGAGCACGTGGCTAGGCACGGCGGCGTGGGCGGCTTCCCGGAAGCGGACGCCGTAAGCAATGAAGAATTCTGGACCGTCGAATCGGACATCCTGATTCCGGCCGCGCTGGAAAATCAGATCACCGAAAAGAACGCGGCGAAGATCAAGACGAAGATCGTCGTGGAAGGCGCCAACGGCCCGACCACCACGGCTGCGGACGACATCCTGCACGATCGCGGCATTCTCGTGATTCCGGACGTGGTGGCCAACGCCGGCGGCGTGACCGTGTCTTACTTCGAATGGGTGCAGGACTTCTCGAGCTTCTTCTGGACGGAAGACGAGATCAACCAGCGTCTGGAGCGTGTGATGCGTGAAGCATTCGCCGCCGTGTGGCAGGTTTCGAGCGAGCAAAAGGTGTCCGTGCGGACGGCGGCGTTTATCGTCGCATGTAAGCGGATCCTGGAAGCGCGCGAACTGCGCGGCCTGTATCCCTGATCTTTGCGTTTCGAACGGCGGCTCCGTTATCGCGCGGATCCGCCGGCAAACCTTGCTTCAACGCGGTCCACAAGACGGCGTGTTGGACCCGGCGGGCAGCATCGTATCGATGCCGCCCGCCTTTCTATATGCGGAAAGGTTGACCGACCGGCCCGACGGGCCGCGAAGCAGTAGCGGCGGCCACGCAACAACATGGTTTATAGCCATACTTTCAGAATAATTACTTTGCTAAACTGGCGCCGGTTCTTGCCAAGGAGATCAAAAATGAAGGTTAAAAAAGCTGCGCTGCTGCTCGCGACTCTCGGACTGTTTACGGTTGGCGCGCATGCGCAAGACGCTGGTACGCTGAAAAAGATCAAGGACACGGGCGTCATTTCGCTGGGCCATCGCGAATCGTCCATCCCGTTTTCGTATTACGACGACAAGCAGAACGTTATCGGCTACTCGCAGGAATTCGCCCTGAAAGTGGTGGAGGCGGTGAAGCAGAAGCTGAACATGCCTGGCCTGAAGGTCAAGCTCACGCCGGTCACGTCGCAAAACCGTATTCCGCTGGTGCAGAACGGCACCGTCGACATGGAATGCGGCTCGACCACCAACAATGCTGAACGTCAGCAGCAGGTCGCCTTTTCGAACACGATCTTCGTGATCGGCACGCGCCTCATGACCAAGAAAGACTCCGGTATCAAGGACTGGGCCGACCTGAAGGGCAAGACGGTCGTCACGACTGCCGGGACCACCTCCGAGCGCCTGCTTCGCAAGATGAATCAGGACAAGAGCATGGGCATGAACATCATCAGCGCGAAGGACCACGGCGAGTCGTTCCTGACGCTCTCCACGGGCCGCGCCGCTGCCTTCATGATGGACGACGCACTGCTCGCGGGCGAACGCGCCAAGTCGAACAATCCCGGCGATTTCGTGATCGTCGGCGCGCCGCAATCGCATGAAGCGTACGGCTGCATGATTCGCAAGAACGATCCGGAATTCAAGAAGGTGGTCGACGAGGCAATCGCCAAGGTCGAAACCTCGGGCGAGGCCGACACGATCTACAAGAAGTGGTTCGAATCGCCGATTCCGCCGAAGGGCCTGAACCTGAACTTCCCGGAAAGCGATGACATCAAGGCGCTCTACAAGAGCCCGAATGACAAGGCAATCGATTAAACCTTAGCTGTTTTTTTGAAACGCTGAACGAAACGGAAGGGGCCACGCGCTTCTTCCGTTTCTTTTTGCTGGAGTCTTGGTCATGTCATATCACTGGAACTGGGGCATTTTGCTGAGTCCGGTCTCCACCGGCGAGCCGACCACCTATCTGGGCTGGTTGCTGTCGGGCTTCTGGGTGACGATTACCGTGTCGCTGTCGGCATGGGTGATCGCGCTGATCGTCGGTTCGTTGTTCGGCGTGCTGCGCACCGTGCCGAACAAGTGGGCGTCGGGCATCGGCACGGTCTATGTCGCGATTTTCCGAAACATTCCGCTGATCGTGCAGTTCTTCATCTGGTATCTGGTGATACCGGAGTTGCTGCCTGTTTCCGTGGGCAACTGGTTCAAGCAACTGCCGCCGAGTGCGCAGTTCTTTTCGTCGTCGATCATCTGTCTCGGGCTCTTTACCGCCGCGCGCGTGTGCGAGCAGGTGCGCTCGGGTATCAACGCACTGCCGCGCGGCCAGCGCGCCGCGGGTCTGGCCATGGGTTTCACGCAGTGGCAGACCTATCGTTATGTGCTGCTGCCGGTCGCGTACCGGATCATCGTGCCGCCGCTCACGTCCGAGTTTCTGAATATCTTCAAGAACTCGGCGGTCGCGTCGACGATCGGTCTGCTCGATCTGTCCGCTCAGGCGCGCCAACTGGTCGACTACACGTCGCAGACGTATGAGTCGTTTATCGCGGTCACGCTGGCGTACATGCTGATCAATCTGGTCGTGATGCAACTCATGCGCTGGGTCGAAGCCAAGACCCGGTTGCCCGGCTATATCGGAGGCAAGTAATGCATCATTTCGACTGGAGCGGTATTCCGGGCGCATTGCCTACGCTGTGGACCGGCGCCGTCGTCACCTTCAAGATCACGTTGATCGCGATCGTGTTCGGCATTGTCTGGGGCACGGTCCTCGCCATGTTGCGGCTGTCGTCGTTCAAGGCCTTCGAGTGGTTCGCGAAGGGCTACGTAACGATCTTCCGTTCGATCCCGCTGGTGATGGTGCTGCTGTGGTTCTTCCTGATCGTGCCGCAAGTGCTGCAGAACGTGCTCGGGTTGTCGGCGGATATCGACATTCGCCTCGCGTCGGCCATGGTCGCGTTCTCGCTGTTCGAGGCGGCGTACTATTCGGAGATCATCCGCGCCGGCATTCAGGCCGTGCCGCGCGGGCAGGTCAACGCGGCGTTCGCGCTCGGCATGAACTACGCGCAGGCCATGCGCCTGATCGTGCTGCCGCAGGCATTCCGCGCCATGGTTCCGCTGCTGCTCACGCAGGGTATCGTGCTGTTTCAGGATACGTCGCTCGTCTACGTGATCAGCCTCGCCGACTTCTTCCGCACCGCCACGAATATTGGCGACCGTGACGGTACGAATGTCGAGATGGTACTGTTCGCGGGCGCGTGTTATTTCGCGATCTGCGTGATCGCGTCGAGCCTCGTCAAAGGTCTTCAGAAAAAGGTCGCAAGATGATCTCTATCAAGAATGTTTCGAAGTGGTACGGTCAGTTCCAGGTGCTGACCGACTGCACGACGGAAGTCAAAAAGGGTGAAGTGGTGGTGGTGTGCGGGCCGTCAGGCTCGGGCAAGTCCACGCTGATCAAAACCGTCAACGGCCTCGAGCCGTTCCAGAAGGGCGAGATCATCATCAACGGTCAGTCGCTGACCGACAAGAAAACCAATCTGTCGAAGCTGCGTTCCAAAGTCGGCATGGTGTTCCAGCACTTCGAACTGTTTCCGCATCTGTCGATCGTGCAGAACCTCACGCTTGCTCAGGTGAAGGTGCTGGGCCGTTCGAAAGACGAAGCCACGGCGAAAGGGCTGAAGCTGCTCGATCGCGTGGGCTTGCGCGCGCATGCGGACAAATTCCCGGGGCAGTTGTCGGGCGGTCAGCAACAGCGCGTGGCGATCGCCCGCGCGTTGTCGATGGACCCGATCGCCATGCTGTTCGACGAGCCGACCTCGGCGCTCGATCCGGAAATGATCAACGAAGTGCTCGACGTGATGGTCGAACTCGCGCAGGAAGGCATGACCATGATGTGCGTCACGCACGAAATGGGCTTCGCGAAGAAGGTCGCGCATCGCGTGATCTTCATGGACAAGGGCTTGATCGTGGAAGACGACCGCAAGGAAGACTTCTTCGCCAATCCGAAGTCGGATCGCGCGAAGGACTTTTTGGCCAAGATCCTGCACTAAGTGTGTTTTGAAGCCGCGCCGTTCAGGCGGCGCGGTGCTGCGGCACTGGCAAAAAGAAGCCGCTCTGAAAGAGCGGCTTCTCTGTTTCTGGCGATCCGGCTTGAGCGAATGTAGCGGGCTTTAAATGGTCAGGTGATGTGCGCAAGCGCTCAGGATTCGAACGCTGCCGCGTCGTCCGCTGCTTCGAGGTCCACCTCGGCGTCCCGCTCGGGCATGGGCTCGATCGAAGCCGCGATCGTGCTGGCCGAAGCCGACGCATCCAACGCGGGATTGCGCAGCTTTTCCAGTACCGAAGCCGGCACCGGCACATTGACGCGGCCAATCACCTCGCCGTGCTGGAACATCATCAGATCGCCCGGTTCGAATGCGCTCCAGACTTCGTTGTCGGTCAGCGGCTTGGTGGCGATCACCGCGACGCGGTCTTCGGGCGTGGTGTACTTGGCGAAATCGATCGACACGTCCGCATCGACGAGATGCGCGGTGGAAAACGGCCAGCGCCGCACGATGTAGTGCAGATGCGTGGAGCAATGCGCGAACAGCGCCTGGCCGTTCGACATCAGGAAATTGAACACGCCGAACTGCGTGATTTCGCGCGTGAGGGTTTCGAGCGCGGCAAACAGTTCGTCGAGCGGCGGCTGCTGCGCGCCGGGAAAAGCCTTACGCAAACCTTCGAGCAGCGCGCAGAAAGCGAGCTCGCTGTCGGTCGTGCCGACCGGCTGATACACGCCTGATAACACCGGCGAATAATCCTTGAGGTCGCCGTTGTGCGCAAAGATCCAGTGGCGTCCCCACAATTCACGCATGAACGGGTGGCAGTTTTCCAGCAGGATATGCCCCTGCGTCGCCTTGCGGATATGCGCAATGGTGTTCTTCGATTTGATCGGGTAGCGCTTGACCATCTCGGCGATCGGCGAGGTCGCCGACGATTGATGGTCGATGAACAGGCGGCAGGCTTTGTCTTCAAAGAAGGCGATGCCCCAGCCGTCGGCATGGTGATCGGTGACGCCGCCGCGCGCCGCAAAGCCGGTGAACGAGAACGTGACGTCCGTTGGCGCGGCGCAGTTCATTCCGAGTAGTTGGCACATGTTGCGGGTAAGCCTGTGAACGGGTCGAGCCGTTACAATGATGATTTTCCAAGCATATCACCGAGCCAGAAACGCCAAATAGCAAAATTGACGTGTGTTTATGCCGCAACGTTGCGGTTTGACCGCATAGATTGGCTTTTGTCGTCGAATCTCGTCCCCTGCCGCCATGACTGCTTCCAACGCTTCCCTCGACTCCATCACGCTCGCCCGCCCGGACGACTGGCACCTGCACGTCCGCGACGGCGCGATGCTGGCCGCCGTGCTGCCGGACACCGCGCGCCAGTTCGGCCGTGCGATCATCATGCCGAACCTGAAGCCGCCGGTCACGACCACCGCGATGGCGCAGGCTTATCGCGAGCGGATCGTCGCCGCGATTCCCGAAGGCGCGAAGTTCGAACCGCTAATGACGTTGTACCTGACCGACAACACGCCGCCCGACGAAATCCGCCGTGCGCGTGAAAGCGGCTTCGTGCATGGCGTGAAGCTGTATCCGGCGGGCGCGACGACCAACTCGGACGCGGGCGTCACCGACATCATGAAGTGCGCCAAAACGCTCGAAGTGATGCAGGAAGTGGGCATGCCGCTGCTGGTGCACGGTGAAGTGACTGATGCGTCGATCGACCTGTTCGACCGCGAGAAGGTGTTCATCGACCGGGTCATGACGCCGTTGCGCCGCGCGTTTCCGGCGCTGAAGGTGGTGTTCGAGCACATCACCACGAAAGACACGGTCGACTACATCCGCGAAGCCGGCGTGGCGCCGGCGCTGCTGGGCGCGACGATCACCGCGCACCACCTGCTGTACAACCGCAACGCGATCTTCCAGGGCGGCATTCGTCCGCATTACTACTGCTTGCCGGTGTTGAAGCGCGAGACGCATCGCGTGGCGCTGGTCGAGGCGGCGACGTCGGGCAATCCGCGCTTCTTCCTCGGCACGGACAGCGCGCCGCATCCGAAGGGGTTGAAAGAGCATGCTTGCGGCTGCGCGGGTTGCTATACGGCGCTGCACGCGTTGGAGCTGTACACGGAAGCGTTCGACAAAGCCAACGCGCTCGACAAGCTCGAAGGCTTTGCAAGCTTTTTTGGCGCGGACTTCTACGGTCTGCCGCGCAGCGAGGAGAAGGTCACGCTGCGTCGTGAAGAATGGACGCTGCCGGCCGAGTTGCCGGTTGGCGATACGCCGGTCGTGCCGCTGCGCGGCGGCGAGTCGATCGGCTGGCGTCTCGTTTGAGGTTGCGGTAGATGCAGGCGCATGAGGCGAAGCCGGCGGGCTTCGCCGCAATCGACTGGGCAAGGCCGTGGTTCGCGCCGTTCGCCGCACGCGGCAGGCGCTGGCAGCAGGCCGCGCTGACGGGCTACGAGGCCCTGCTCGCCGAGATGAACGCCGATGCCGGTGAAACGCGGCAAACCACGGGGCGTGGCCAGCGCCTTGCGTTCATCGCACAGGACGATCTGCCGCCAGGCGCGGCGTACGAGGCGCATATCGCGTCCACCGGCTGCGTGCCGACCCGCCACAATCTGCACGACTTCTTCAATGCGTCGATGTGGTTTGCTTTTCCGCGCATCAAGGCGGCGCTGAACGTGCGTCAGTCGGCGGCCATCGATGCGTTGGGCGTCGGCCCGACCCGCGGCGGCGTGCGCGATACGCTGACGCTGTTCGACGAGAACGCGCTGCTGTTCGCATGCGCGGATCCCGCGTTGAGCGCGGCCTTGCGCGGTTTCGACTGGCACACGCTGCTGGTGGCGCGGCGTGATGCGTGGGGCACGAGTTGCGAAGTGCGCTGCTTCGGCCATGCGTTGCTGGAAAAGCTGATCGCGCCGTTCAAGGCCTGCACGGGCCACGCGTGGATCGTCGATGTGCCGGCTGCGTATTTTGAATGGGACGCGACGAAACGGGACGCGTGGCTCGACGAGTCCGTCGCCGAGGCGCTGCTCAGTACCGACGCACTCACGAGCCGCATGTTCGCGCCGCTTCCAGTGCTGGGCATTCCGGGCTGGTGGCCGGAGAACGAATCTCCCTCGTTCTACGACGACACTGCCGTATTTCGCTGCGGGCGGCGCGCGCGTTGAGCGCGTTGGGTTCGGTCGCATCTCATCTTGGCCATTCGGCTATTTCAGCCGTCGGCTCGGCTCGGGGCTCCCGCAGGTGTTAAAATTCGCCGCAGCAAAGCAGGCCAGGCAGTCGCGGCCTCCGAGGTTTCGGCCAACGAGGGCGAGGAAAGTCCGGACTCCACAGGGCAGGGTGATGGCTAACGGCCATCCGTGGCGACACGCGGAACAGGGCAACAGAAAGCAAACCGCCGATGGCCCGGCGCAAGCCGGGATCAGGTAAGGGTGAAACGGTGCGGTAAGAGCGCACCGCGGCTGCTGCAAGGCAGACCGGCACGGTAACCTCCACCCGGAGCAATTCCAAGTAGGCAGGCTAGCATCTTCGAGATGCAGGACGGGGCCCCCGTCACGTCTGCGGGTAGGAAGCTTGAGCGCGTCAGCAATGGCGCGCCTAGAGGAATGGCTGCCACGCGTGTTGCGTCTTCGGACGTGGCGCGTGCACAGAATCCGGCTTATCGGCCTGCTTTGCCACCCAACAAAAAATGCCGGCGTCCTTCTGGACGCCGGCATTTTTCTTTTATCAGGCCGTTTTCGGGCGGCGCGCGTTTGAACCCGCGCCGCAGCCGCAGCTCTGCGCTCAGCTCGCCACGATGTCGAACGAGTGCGTCAGCTCAGCGGTCTTCGCGATCATGATCGACGCCGAGCAGTACTTGTCGTGCGACAGGTTGATTGCGCGTTCCACGGTGGCCGGGTTCAGATTCTTGCCCGTCACGGTGAAGTGGAAATGAATCTTGGTGAACACTTTTGGGTCTTCGCTGGCGCGTTCGGCCTTCAGCGTCACCGAGCAATCGCTGATTTCCTGACGGCTTTTCTTCAGGATCATCACGACGTCGTAGGCGGTGCAGCCGCCCGTGCCGAGCAAAACCATTTCCATCGGACGCGGCGCGAGGTTGCGGCCGCCGCCTTCGGGCGCGCCGTCCATCGCCACCAGGTGGCCGCTGCCCGTCTCGGCTGCGAACGCCATCCCGTCTTGCCCCATCCAGCTCACTTTGCATTCCATGCTGTGCTCCACCGCGCTTCGCTATATCGAGACGGCATTGTAGCCCGGTGTTTGAGCGTCCGCCCGAGGCGACTTTTGTCGCAAGTTATGCGTGATGACGGCTTGCGTGTTGCGCTGCGGCATGTTCAGCCGATTCGGGAATGCCCTGACGAGTTTAGGGGTTTTACTCTAGACGATGTCTACCTGAATATCAGGTCGACCGACCTTTAGCGACTGATTTAAAAGAGAATTCGTTGCTTTGAGGCTGAGAATGATGATTGCCGCATTATGAAATTGAATTTCGCAATGCAAATGTTCTTGCGTCGCACAAGGTGCGCTCATATAATTCGATCTGTCTCCTCCACCTCCTCCTTTGGTGGATTAAACCCGAACCGCTAGTTCGGGTTTTTTTTCGCCCGCGCGTTTCATCCGCAAGGCCGCATGACGTCCGCGTCTTGTCCCTTCCGGGCAAGCCGAATCAGGCACGAAAGGGCGCCGAAACGCGCTCCCCGGCTGCCGGATTGCCGGGAATCTCACGCAAAGTCCCGTACGTTTTGACTTGCCGTAGCAAATTCCTTTATAATTCAGGGCTTTTCCGCATCCGCGCCCGCGGAGGAAGAACCAGGGAGAGCCTGCACGCGCCTCGATGCGCACACTACAAGCAGGAAAAAACACATTGGGCGCAGCAATTTTTTGGATCGATCATGAAGACGTTTTCCGCAAAAGCCCATGAGGTTACGCGTGAATGGTACGTGATTGACGCGACGGATAAGGTTCTCGGGCGTGTCGCCAGCGAAGTGGCACACCGTCTTCGCGGCAAGCACAAGCCTGAATTCACTCCGCACGTCGACACCGGTGATTTCATCATCGTTATCAACGCCGGCAAGCTGAAGGTCACGGGCAACAAGGCTACTGACAAGAAGTACTACCGCCACTCGGGCTACCCGGGCGGTATCTATGAAACGACGTTCGGCAAGATGCAAGAACGCTTCCCGGGCCGTGCGCTCGAGAAAGCGGTCAAGGGCATGCTGCCGAAGGGCCCGCTCGGCTACGCGATGATCAAGAAGCTGAAGGTCTACGCTGAAGCAACGCATCCGCATTCGGCACAACAGCCGAAAGCGCTCGAGATCTAAGGGGAGCCCACATGATCGGTAACTGGAATTACGGCACGGGCCGCCGCAAGAGCGCCGTCGCACGCGTCTTCATCAAGGCAGGCAAGGGCGATATCGTTGTGAACGGCAAGCCTATCGCCGATTACTTCTCGCGCGAAACGTCGCTGATGATCGTGCGTCAGCCGCTGGAACTCACGAACCACGGCGTTACGTTCGACATCAAGGTCAACGTGACGGGTGGCGGTGAAACGGGTCAAGCCGGTGCGGTTCGCCACGGCATCACCCGCGCGCTGATGGACTACGACGCAACGCTGAAGCCGGAACTGTCGAAAGCTGGTTTCGTCACGCGTGACGCTCGTGAAGTCGAACGTAAGAAGGTCGGCTTCCACAAGGCGCGTCGCCGGAAGCAATTCTCGAAGCGTTAATCGTTTCGGGTGCAAACCGGCTTTCGGGCCGGTGCGCTGCAAAAGCCGCCAACGCTTTCGCGAAGGCGGCTTTTTTCATGGGTTCGCGGCTCGCTGCTGGTGCGGCAATTGCGGCAACGAACTCGTCGCCGGAGTGGCGATTTATCCCGCTCTGACGGGCTGGTGGGGGCAAATGCGCCTGTCGTTGATTTCTGTAAGAACCCATTGACTTTGTGGGCTTCGGCACGATATCGAGATCAGCCCTACAATAGCGGTTAGAAGCTTTTTGGAGAGTTCGAATGAACGCAGTCACCGAAACACCCGTGACCGAGATGCCCGCCCCCTTCGTTTTTACCGACGCAGCGGCTGACAAGGTCAAGCAACTGATCGAAGAAGAAGGCAATGCGGACCTCAAACTGCGCGTTTTCGTGCAGGGCGGCGGCTGCTCGGGCTTTCAGTACGGTTTTACTTTTGACGAAGCCGTCAACGAAGACGACACCGTCATGAACAAGAGCGGCGTCCAGCTGCTGATCGATTCGATGAGCTACCAGTATCTGGTGGGCGCTGAGATCGACTACAAGGACGACATCAACGGCGCGCAGTTCGTCATCAAGAACCCGAACGCCACGACCACCTGTGGTTGCGGTTCATCGTTCTCGGTTTGACGGCCAGTTGTTGAGCATCAGATTGTGAAAAACGGGGCTTCGGCCCCGTTTTTTATCGCCTGCGCTAAAATCTGCGCCGCGCTCAACGCGGGTAGATTGCCCCGAGTACGCGCTCGGCGGACGCGCCCGTCACCGCCGGCAAATTGCCCGGACGACGCGCCACGCAGCGCATCGCGAGCCACGCGAACGCCAGTGGCTCCACTTGGCTCGGCGGCACGCCGAGCGCATCGGTCGTCATGACGGGAACGCCGCTCACGCCGCTGTCCTCCAGCGCCTGCTGCAAGGACCGCATGATCTCCGGATTGCGCGCGCCGCCGCCGCACACATAGACCGCTCGCGCGTCCGACGCATGCCGCTCGATTTCGCGCGCGACCGTCACCGCGGTAAGCGCAACCAGCGTCGCTTGAACGTCGGCGGGGGCAAGCGCGGCAAACGGCTGCAGCTTCGCGTCGAGCCATTGCGCATTGAACAGGTCGCGGCCGGTGCTTTTCGGCGGCTGCTGGCTGAAAAAGGGCTCGTCGAGCAGGGCGTTCAGCAGCGTGCGATCCGCCTGGCCGCCCGCCGCAAAGTGGCCATTTTCGTCGAACGGTTTGCCCAGATGGCGCTGCGCCCATTCGTCGAGGAGTGCGTTAGCCGGCCCGCAATCGAAGCCGCGCACGCTGCCGGTCGCGTTCAGAATCGTGATATTGCTGATCCCGCCGAGATTGCAGACCACCCGTGTTTCGTTCTTCGCGCCGAACACGGTGGCGTGAAACGCCGGCACGAGCGGCGCGCCCTGGCCGCCGGCCGCCACGTCGCGGCTGCGGAAATCGGCGATCACGTCGATATGCATCATTTCCGCGAGCAGCGCCGGGTTGTTGATTTGCCGCGTGTAACCCTTTTCCGGCCGATGCCGCACCGTCTGCCCATGCACGCCGATCGCGCGCACCTCCGCGGCGGGTACGCGGCTGCCGTGCAGCAGTTCGTGGCAGCACACCGCGTAACGCGTGGCGAGTGCATTGGCGGCCAGCGCCTCGCGCTCGATCTCGTTGTCTCCGGGTTGCTGGAGCGCGAACAATGCCTCGCGCAGGCCCGCGGCAAAGCCGACAAACGCTTCGGCCAGCACGACGGGCGGCTTGCCTTGCGCGAACCTGACGGCCACGCCGTCCACGCCGTCCATGCTCGTGCCGGACATCAATCCAAAGTAGACGCCGTCTGCGGGGTCTTGCGCCACGTTGCTGCTCCTCTCGATGGTTCGTTGCGATCCGTTGTAGCAGATTATCGGGTGAAGCGCGGCCGAATATAAAGCGCAGCAATGCCGGCGGCACGGCGCCGGACGCGGAAATCGCGTGTCCGCGGCCCGCCTGCGGCTGCGTCGATGGGCGCGGCGGCGCGCATCTATGGGACAATCTCCTTTTTTCGCGACTTCAAGTTTCCAGCATGAGCACCGAGTCCACCAAGCCCAGCCCTGCCTTCCCGATCACCGACGAAGTCCGTCACGCCCTCGCCGTCACCAAGCGCGGGGTCGACGAACTGCTGATCGAAGACGAATTCGCGCAAAAACTCGCGAAGAGCGCGGCGACGGGCAAGCCGCTGCGTATCAAACTCGGGCTCGATCCGACCGCGCCGGACATCCACATCGGCCACACGGTCGTGTTGAACAAGATGCGCCAGTTGCAGGATCTCGGCCACACGGTGATCTTTCTGATCGGCGATTTCACGTCGCTGATCGGCGATCCGTCGGGCCGTAACGCCACGCGCCCGCCGCTCACGCGCGAGCAGATCGAATCGAACGCGAAGACGTATTTCGAGCAGGCCGCGCTCGTGCTCGACCGCGACAAGACCGAGATTCGCTACAACAGCGAATGGTCGATGCCGCTCGGCGCCGACGGCATGATCAAGCTCGCGTCGCGCTACACGGTGGCGCGGATTCTGGAACGCGAAGATTTCACCAAGCGTTTTCAGGGCGGCGTGCCGATCTCGATCCACGAGTTCCTGTACCCGCTCATGCAAGGCTACGACTCGGTCGCCCTGAATGCGGACCTCGAACTCGGCGGCACGGACCAGAAGTTCAACCTGCTGGTCGGCCGTGAATTGCAGAAGCAATACGGCCAGGAACAGCAGTGCATTCTGACCATGCCGCTGCTCGAAGGGCTGGACGGCGTCGAGAAAATGTCGAAGTCGAAGAACAACTACATCGGCATCAGCGAAAAGCCGACCGACATGTTCGGCAAGCTGATGAGCATTTCCGACGTGCTGATGTGGCGTTACTTCGAACTGCTGTCGTTCCGGCCAATGGAAGAAATCGCCGGCTTCAAGAAGGAAATCGAAGCAGGCCGTAATCCGCGCGACTTCAAGGTGTTGCTCGGCCAGGAAATCGTTGCGCGCTTCCACTCGCAAGCCGACGCCGAACGCGCGCTCGAAGACTTCAACCATCGTGCGAAGGGTGGCGTGCCGGACGATATCCCGGCCGTGACGCTCGCGGGCGCACCGCTCGCGATCGGCCAGTTGCTCAAGCAGGCCAACCTCGTGCCGTCGACGAGCGAAGCGCTGCGCAACATCGAGCAGGGCGGTGTGAAGATCGATGGCACGACCGTGTCGGACAAGGGACTGAAAGTCGAAGCCGGCGAGTACGTCGTGCAAGTCGGCAAACGCCGTTTTGCCCGCGTCACGCTGACGGCATGATGAGTCGAGTATCGCCTCTGGCGTCGAACCGATGATCGCGCTGATTCAACGCGTGCGGCGCGCGGAAGTGCGCGTGGCCGACCGGGTGACCGGCGCGATCGAGGCCGGCCTGCTGGCACTGGTATGCGCCGAACGCGGCGATACCGAGGCGGCGGCCGACCGGCTGCTCGCCAAGGTGCTCGGCTACCGCGTCTTCAGCGACGCGGCCGGCAAAATGAATCTCTCCGTGCAAAATCTCGACGGCGCCGGGCGCGCGGGCGGCCTGCTGCTCGTGTCGCAGTTCACGCTGGCCGCGGACACCAACAGCGGCCTGCGTCCGAGCTTTACGCCGGCCGCGCCGCCGGATGAAGGCAAGCGCCTCTTCGATTATTTCGTCGCGGCAGCGCGCGCGAAACATCCGATCGTCGAGACCGGCGAATTCGGCGCCGATATGCAGGTGTCGCTCGTCAACGACGGGCCGGTCACGTTCTGGCTGCAGACCAACGCCTGATCTTCTGCCGTCGTTCCCGCATGCGTGCTGCGGCGCGCAGCGACCTTTCCGCCCTCCAGCCGCTTTTTGCGACAATAGCGGCTCGGCATAACCGGCCAATGGCGCCCACTTTCATCCCATGACGACGCAGATTCTGTTCATCCGGCACGGCGAGACCGACTGGAACCGCATCAAGCGCATTCAAGGCCACATCGACATTCCGCTTGCGACCACGGGCCTCGCACAGGCGCAACGACTCGCGCGCCGCTTCGCTCATGAGGCGAAGCAGGGCGCGCGGCTCGACGCGATCTATTCGAGCGACCTGCAACGCGCGCAGCAAACCGCGCAGCCGGTCGCCGACACACTGGGCTTGCCGCTGCAGTTGCGCGAAGGCCTGCGCGAGCGTTCGTATGGCGCTTTCCAGGGCCATGACAGCGACGAGATCGCGCTGCGTTTCCCCGACGAATACGCGCACTGGCAGACACGAGATCCTGGCTTCTCACCGCCGGACGGCGAGTCGCAGCGCGCGCTTTACCATCGCGTGTTGCACGCGATCGAACCGCTCGTGGCCGCGCATCCTGGCGGGCGGATTGCCTGCGTCGCGCATGGCGGCGTGCTTGATTGCGTGCGGCGCTTTGCCTGCGGTCTGCCGCTCGATGCGCCGCGTGACTACCCGCTGCTGAACACGAGCGTGAATACGGTGGATTTCGGCGACGGCCACGCGACGATCGTGACGTGGGCGGATGTCTCGCATCTCGATTCGCCGAGCGAGGACGACAGCTTCAGGAAGCCGGCAGAGCCGGGGCGTTGATCGGCGCGTGCCCGGTTGGGTGGTGTGAGTTTGCGCGGCGGCCGACTTGGACCGTTCGCGAACCTGGCGCGCATTGGCGTTGCCGACCGTTGGCAAGTCAGCTTGCATGCGTGCCGATCGCCGTTCGCTGAGCTGGCAATCGGCTCGCGGTTTGCGCACATATTCCATCGGCGAGATTCAACCTGCCGACGTGAGTTGTTTGCGCTCGTGCGAGCCGCGTCCGGCTGCGTTATTCCGGCTCGCGCCCACCCGCGGCCACCCGGCGGCGCGCCCGCTTTGACACGCCGTTCACCAGCGCCCAGCGGATCACCGGCGCGACCAGCCGCACGCCGGGCCTCGCCACCGCACGGCGCAGTGCCGCGTAGCGCTGTAGTCCCAACATCGCCTGCGCCCAATCGGGCAGAAGGTCGACGCCGGCGTTGAGCATCAACACGCCGGCGGGCCGCATCGACGCACTCGGGGCGGGCGTGTTCATCAAAATCCTCACGACTTCACGTGTGCGCTCGCTTGCCACAAGTTCAGGCTGCATTGCCAGCAAGTAAGCGTCGATCTCCGCTCGCGAGCGAGGAATGTTGGTCGCGCCGAGCATTTCGGCAATCCGTGCGGTTTCGGCGAAGTACTGATCCTGCGCGGCCATGGGCAGCAGCGGATTCACATAGCGCAAATGCGCGGTCATGAAGCTCGACACTTCGGCGACATGCACCCATGTGAGCAGCGCTGGCTCACTCGCGCGATATGGCCGGCCGTCAGGCGCAACGCCGCTGACGCCGAGATGGATGCGCTTCACACGCTCCACCAGCACGAGCGCGTCGTGCCGGTTGCCATACGTCGTGCCCGCGATGAAAGTCGCGGTGCGCCGCAGTCGGCCGAGAATGTCGGTGCGAAACGTCGAATGGTCCCACACGCCGGCGAGCGCGAGCGGATGCAACGCCTGGAGCAGGAGCGCGCTGATGCCGCCCGTCATCATCGACGTGAAATCGGCGTGGACTTTCCAGCAAACCGAATGCGGGCCGAACAGGCCGGGGTCGCCCGGAGGCGACGAATAGTCGAGCGTGGGGCCGCTGCCGCTGGTCAGATGCGTGACACCGGCTGCCAGCTTCGAGCGGAGCCTGCGGGTGAGAAACTGCGAGAAACCGCTACGCGAGTTGGGCTGGCTGGTTTGGTCGGACATCCTGATTCGGTCTCGCGCTACGCGTGTCGGCTCAGGTCGCGGCCGAGTCCCACAGGCTTGGCAGGGCGCTCGACGAGTCGGGCGCGGCAAGGCCGAAATGCCGGTAGGTGAGCAGCGTGGCGACGCGGCCGCGCGGCGTGCGCTGCAGGAAGCCTTGCTGGATCAGATACGGTTCGAGCACGTCTTCAATCGTGTCGCGCTCTTCGCCGATTGCCGCCGCCAGATTGTCGACGCCAACCGGGCCGCCGTCGAACTTGTGCAGGATCGCTTCGAGCAGCTTGCGGTCCATCAGGTCGAAGCCGACCGCGTCCACGTCGAGCATCTTGAGCGCGGCGTCGGCCACCTGCGCGGTGATGTTGCCGTCTGCCTTCACCTCGGCGAAGTCGCGCACGCGCCGCAGCAGGCGGTTCGCGATCCGCGGCGTGCCGCGCGCGCGCTTGGCGATCTCGAACGCGCCGTCCGGATGGATCTGCGCATTCAGCAACGACGCAGAACGCGTGACGATGCGCGCCAGCTCCTCCGCGTTATAAAACTCGAGCCGCGCCACGATACCAAAGCGGTCGCGCAGCGGGTTGGTCAGCATGCCCGCGCGCGTGGTCGCGCCGACCAGCGTGAACGGCTGCAAGTCCAGCTTCACGCTGCGCGCGGCCGGCCCTTCGCCGATCATGATGTCGATCTGATAATCCTCCAACGCCGGATACAGAATTTCCTCGACGACCGGCGAGAGCCGGTGGATTTCGTCGATGAACAAAACGTCGTTGGCTTCGAGATTGGTGAGCAGCGCGGCGAGGTCGCCGGCGCGCTCAAGCACCGGCCCCGACGTTTGCCGCAGATTGACACCCATTTCCCGCGCGATGATGTGCGCGAGTGTGGTCTTGCCGAGGCCCGGCGGCCCGAACAGCAAGACGTGGTCGAGCGATTCGGAGCGGCGTTTGGCGGCCTCGATAAAGATTTCCAGCTGGCCGCGGACTTTTTCCTGCCCGACATATTCTTCGAGCTGGCGCGGGCGCAACGCGCGCTCGAACGCTTCTTCGTTCGGCGAGACGGGCGTGGCCGCGATGATGCGCTCGGCGGCGAGTTTGTCGGTTTCGATCATGCGGACATTGTACCGCGAGCCGCTCGCCGCGAAACTCGGCCGAATGGCCAGGGTGCGCGGCTCGCCGGCATGTGCGAAGCTTCATTCGTTGCCTCGCTGCCGAATACGACGGTCGAACGTCAGCCCTTGGACAGCGCCTTCAACGCCAGCTTGATGCCTTCGGAAACACCGGTGCCGGCCGGCACGTTTTTGACGGCCGCCAATGCTTCTTTTTCGGAGTAACCCAATGCGAGCAGTGCGTTCAGGATATCGGAGGCGTGGTCGGATGCCGACGCCGCACCCGCCATCGCCCCAAGGTCGGCGCCGATCTTGCCCTTCAGTTCGAGGAGCAGCCGCTCCGCCGTTTTCTTGCCGATGCCCGGCACGCGCGTTAGACGCGCCGCGTCCTGCATCGTGACGGTTTGTGCGAGCTCGTGAACGCTCATGCCCGACAGCACCGCCAACGCCATGCGCGCGCCGATGCCGGAGATCTTCAGCAGTTCGCGGAAGGTCGAGCGTTCCTCCGCGGTGCCGAATCCGTACAGCAGGTGCGCGTCTTCGCGCACGATCATCTGCGTGAGCAATACGATGCGTTCGCCGGCTGAGGGCAGGTTGTAGAACGTGCTCATCGGCACATCGACTTCGTAACCGACGCCGTTGCAATCGACGAGCAGATGCGGCGGGTTTTTTTCCAGCAGAACGCCGGCAATGCGACCGATCATGGCGGATTCAATCTTGAGAGAAAGGGCGAGTGTAGCGCAGCGAGTGAGCGGCGAGTGGCCTGCGAGTGATGCGCAATCGCGGTTGATGTGCGCGATGCCGCATCGGCCGCTATCCGACCAGGCGTCCGCGTCTCACGCGCAAACCTTTCTTGGCCAGCGAAGGCGCGATGCCGCCCAACGTGCTCAGCGTCGTGCCGCCGTGCGCGTGGCAGATCGCCATGCCGAGCGCGTCGGCGGCGTCGGTGCCGGGTACGCCGGAGAGATTGAGCAGGCGCACCACCATCTGCTGCATCTGCTCCTTGGTGGCGCGGCCATAGCCCACCACAGCCTGCTTCAATTGCAGGGCCGTGTATTCGGCAACCGGCACGCCGCCCGCGACCAGTCCGCAGATGGCCGCGCCGCGCGCCTGGCCAAGCAGCAAGGTGGACTGCGGGTTGACGTTGACGAACACTTTTTCGATTGCCGACTGATCCGGCGAATGCTGGCGGATGAGCGTCGAAATGCCTTCGAAGATGGTGCCCAGACGCGAGGGCAGATCGGCGTCGGCGGTTTTGATGACGCCGCTCGCGACATAGCTGAGCGTGTGGCCGCTCTGGTCGATCACGCCGAAGCCGGTCACGCGCAGGCCGGGGTCGATGCCGAGAATTCTCATGAGGTGCCGCAGGAGCGGTAAAAACCAGGTGCTTGCGATACTACAACACACGCGCTGCGCGGCGGACGGCGCGCGGCGATGTCAGCGGAATAAAAACTGCTGTGTGTGGTGTAAGGCGGCGTGGGGGAGGTATTCGCGAATGGAGCGCTATCGGAATCTCAGCGGCGACTCGGGCGTCGAGGCTTATGAAATCGGCGACGATTTTGTCGCGGTCCGCTTCAGGCCGGGGGTTGTGTATTGGTACACGGAAGCGAGTATTGGCGAATGACATGTTGCCGCGCTCAAACGTCTTGCGCGGCGTGGGCAGGGGCTCGGCACTTATATCAGCCAGCACGCGGAGGTGAGCGGAGGTTATGCGAGAAAGGAAGTGGACGACTGAGCGGGGCGTGAAGGGGCGGCGATTATGCTTTACGAGCGCGGTGCTAACACGGCACAAGCGCGGAACAAGCACGGAACAAGCACGGCATCGAAACGGCATGAAGACGCAACGAACGCGGCGCATACCCGCCACAAACGCCGCGCCAAAGAAAACGGCCCGGCGGAGAATCCGCCAGGCCGTCTTTCCAAGCTCAGTTCTCGCCACACGGCGCAGTCTCATCAAGAAACCTGCGCCGCCCGCGAATCTGAAATCAATGCCGGAAGTGACGCACGCCCGTCAGCACCATCGCGATGTTATGTTCGTCCGCCGCGCTGACCACTTCGTCGTCGCGCATCGAGCCGCCCGGCTGGATCACGCAGGTCGCGCCTGCCGCCACCACCACGTCGAGGCCGTCGCGGAACGGGAAGAACGCGTCCGACGCCACGGCCGAACCCGCCAGCGTCAAACCGGCATTCTGCGCCTTGATGCTCGCAATGCGCGCCGAGTCCACGCGGCTCATCTGGCCCGCGCCGACGCCGAGCGTCATGCCGTTGCCGCAGAACACGATCGCGTTCGACTTCACGTACTTCGCCACGCGCCATGCGAACAACAGATCGTCCATTTCCTTCGGCGTGGGGTGACGCTTCGTGACCACGCGCAATTCGCGCGGCTGCACGTTCTTCGAGTCGAGCGACTGCACCAGCAGGCCGCCGCCCACGCGCTTCAGATCGAATGCGTTATGGCCTTCGCCCAGCGCGATTTCGAGCAGACGCACGTTCTGCTTCGCCGCGAACACCTGGCGCGCTTCGGCGCTGAACGACGGGGCGATCAGCACTTCGACGAACTGCTTGGCCACCGCTTGCGCCGCTGCCTCATCCACTTCGCGGTTAAAGGCGATGATGCCGCCGAACGCCGAGGTCGGATCGGTCTGGAATGCCTTCGCGTACGCTTCGTTGGCGTCCGCGCCGACTGCCACGCCGCACGGATTCGCGTGCTTGACAATCACGCACGCCGGCACGTCGAAGGTCTTCACGCATTCCCACGCTGCGTCGGAATCCGCGATGTTGTTGTACGACAGTTCCTTGCCCTGCAACTGGTTGTAGTTCGCCAGGGCGCCCGCCGGCACCGCCAGGTCGCGGTAAAACGCCGCGCTCTGATGCGGGTTTTCGCCGTAGCGCAGGTCCTGCACCTTGTTGAACGCCAGGTTGAACGTGGCCGGGTAAGCGTTGCGCGACGAATGCTGCAACTCGTCGGTCAGGCTCGTCAGATAGTTCGTGATCGCGCCGTCGTACTGCGCGGTGTGCGCGAACACCTTGGTGGCGAGGCGGAAGTTCGTCTTGTACGACACGGCGTTGCTGTTCGCGCGCATCTCGTCGAGCACGACCGCGTAGTCGGCCGGATCGACCACCACCGTCACGTCGCGATGGTTCTTCGCGGCCGAGCGCAGCATGGTCGGGCCGCCAATGTCGATGTTCTCGATCGCGTCTTCCAGCGAGCATTCTTCTTTCGACACAGTCTGCACGAACGGGTACAGATTCACGACCAGCAGGTCGATGGTCGGAATGTCGTGCTTTTCAAGCGCTGCCATGTGTTCCGGCAGGTCGCGGCGCGCCAGAATGCCGCCGTGCACCTTCGGATGCAGCGTTTTCACGCGCCCGTCCAGCATTTCCGGGAAGCCCGTGTAATCGGCGACTTCGGTGACGGAGAGACCTGCGTCCGCGAGCAGTTTCGCGGTGCCGCCGGTCGACAGGATCTTGACGCCGAGGTCCGACAGCGATTTGGCGAAGTCGACGATGCCGGACTTGTCGGAAACGGAGATGAGCGCTTGCTTGATCATGATGAAGACGAAAAGCCGAAGGGAAACGTGGCAGGGCGCAAGAAACTACAACGCGCTACAACAAACCGTGCTGTTGCAGCTTCTTGCGCAGCGTATTGCGGTTGATGCCGAGATACTCGGCGGCCAGCGACTGATTGCCGCCGGCCTGCTCGAGCACCACTTCGAGCAGGGGTTTTTCCACGCACGAAATCACCATATCGTAGACGTCGTGCGGATTGGAGCCGTCGAGGTCCTGGAAATATATCCCCAGGCTGTCGCGGACAGATTGTTCGATATTGTTCTTGCTCATGCTGCTAGTCGGTCGGTTGGGTCCTCGCCCGGGTTGAGCGTTTCGTCGACATACACGAGGCGGTCGGAGATCGCCTTTTGTGCGTCGAAGAACTCGTTGACGGCGAGGAGTTGTTCGCGCGTGGTGTCCAGCGTATTCATGCGATGCCGGAACACGTTGGCGCCAGAAAGGCCGCGAGTGTACCAGCCGATGTGCTTGCGCGCAGTGCGCACGCCCGTAAATTCGCCGTAGAAGGCGTAGTGATCCTCGAGATGCTCGTTCATCACCTGCTGGATTTCGTCGATGCGCGGCGGCGGCAGCATTTCACCCGTTTGCAGGAAATACTCGATCTCGCGGAACAGCCACGGGCGCCCCTGCGCGGCGCGGCCGATCATGATGGCGTCGGCGCCGGTCGCGGCCAGCACCTCGCGGGCTTTGTGCGGCGACGTGATGTCGCCGTTGGCGACCACCGGAATGCGCACCGCCGCTTTCACCGCGGCAATGGTCTCGTATTCGGCGTCGCCGTGATACAGGTCGGCGCGCGTGCGGCCGTGCACGGTCAGCATCGAAATACCGGCCGATTCGGCCAGACGCGCGACGTTCAGCGCGTTTTTGTTCTCGCGATCCCAGCCCGTGCGGATCTTGAGCGTGACGGGCACCGCGTCGGGGCCGACGCCCACCGCGCCGACCACCGCCTCGACAATGCGCTGCACCAGCGGCTCGTTCTGCAACAGAGCCGAACCCGCCGCCACGTTGCACACCTTCTTGGCCGGGCAGCCCATGTTGATGTCGATGATCTGCGCGCCGTTCGCCACGTTGTAGCGGGCCGCTTCGGCCATCATGGCCGGATCGGCGCCGGCGATCTGCACGGCGATGGGCTCGACCTCGCCCGCGTGATTGGCGCGCCGCATGGTCTTCTCGCTTTTCCACAACTGCGCGTTCGAGGCGACCATTTCCGACACCGCATAGCCCGCGCCCAGCCGCTTGCACAACTGGCGGAACGGACGGTCGGTCACGCCGGCCATGGGCGCGACGAACAGGTTATTACGCAGATTGTGGGAGCCGAGAGTGGGCATGACGTGAACGCGCGCGCGGCCGATTGCTCAGTTTCTGTCAATCGGAGCACTCGCGAAATGCGAGGGAAAACCGCTATTTTAGCGTTAACGGATAGCCGACACCCGACATGTGTCTGTCGTAACCCATTAAATCTTCTATGAAAGTGCGCCGTTTCATAGAACCGGCGCCGCCCGCGCGGCACCTTCCGTGTGTAGCAAAAAGGCGGCGCGGCGCGGGCGAGCAGCGCGCCTAGCGGCGTTGTCCGAACATCATTTGCCGTGCCAGCGCGGTTTTCACCGGTGGCAGGAATTCGAGAGCGGTCAGGGCGAGGCCGCGCACGATCGCGAGCGGCGCGAAGTCGATGGTGAAGAGACGCGCGAGCGTGTCGGTGGCGCCGATCGTCATGCGGCGGTCGAGCGCGCGGCGTTGCGCGAAGGTGGCCAGCGCGAGCGGCGTCGGACCTTCCGCCGAGAGGGCGTCGGCGAGCGAGTGTGCGTCGCGCAGTCCCAGATTCAGGCCCTGACCGGCTACCGGATGCAGCGTCTGCGCCGCGTTGCCGATCGCGACGATATGCCCGTTGACGAGCGTTTCCACGGCATTCATTCCCAAGGGGAACGACGCGCGCCCCTTGATATGCGTGAAACGGCCCATGCGGTCGCCGAATGCGGCGCCGAGTTCCTGGAGGAAGGCTTCGTCGGAGAGCTGCGCGCGGCGCGCGGCTTCCTCGGGCGCGCAGCACCAGACCAGCGCGTAATCGGCGCCGCGCACGCCGCCCATTGGCAGCAACGCGATCGGGCCTTGCGACGTGAAGCGCTCCCACGCGACGTGCGGTTGCGGCGCCGACACGGTCACCGTGCCGACGAGTGCGGTCTGGCCGTAGTCCCGCGAGCCCGGTTCGACGGCGGCTCGGCCAGCGCGCCGTGCGGCCGCGCCGTTCCGGCCGGTTTGCTGACCGGCGCTTGTCGCCTCGGTGCTGGCGGCTCGGTTGTCGCGAGTTTCGCCGTTCGCATGGTGGCCGGCGTGCTCGCCCACATTCATGCCGGCTCCCTGGTCGTTCCGTTTGACTAGGCCTTTTCCTGACTTCTGGTCGCCGAACAGGCCGCCTTCGGCATTCACCAGAATGCGCGTGCGCAACTGCCGCGTGACGCCCGCGGTTTCGATCGGCAGCGTGACGCCGTCGCGTTCCTGCGTCGGCGCTCCGGCCGAGGTGGAGCGGAACCAGTGCACGGAGGTGGCGTGCACCGCCTCGGCGAGACCGTGGACGATCGAGCCGTAGCGCAGCACGTAGCCGAGCGCCGGCAGACCGTGCTCGCTGTGGTCGATCAGCGTGCGGCCGAAGTGGCCGCGCTGCGAGACGTGGATACGCTGGATCGCGGTCGCGTCGGCGGGCCAGCGCAGCGGCTCCAGGATCATCCGGCTGCCGTGCGACACGGCGATGGCGCGCGGATCGGCGATCGAATCTTCCGGCTCGCGCGCGTCGACGAGCGCGATCTTCAGCTCCCGTGTCGCGCTGCGGCGCGCCAGCCAGCCGGCCAGCGCCAGCCCGACCGGACCGGCGCCGACGATCGTCACGTCGAAATCGAAAGGCTGGCCGGCCGCGGCGGGCTTCAGGATCACCGTCGACTGGGAAACATCGTTCATTGCGGATTACTTCCCTATTACTTGCTTGTTTCGCGAGCCGCGCGGGCTTCCTGCATCAGCGCTTCGATCTCGTCGGCGGCGACCGGCACTTCGCGCGTCATCAGCTCGCAGCCGGTGGGCGTGACGACGGCGTCGTCCTCGATGCGAATGCCAATGTTCCAGTAGCGCTCGGGCACGCCTTCGGTCGGCCGGATATACAGACCGGGCTCGATGGTCAGCGTCATCGACGCCTGCAGCGTGCGCCACGGCAACGCGCCCGCTTCGTCGCGCGGCGCGCCGCGTTCGCGATAGTCGCCGACATCGTGCACGTCCATGCCGAGCCAATGGCCGGTGCGGTGCATGTAGAAAGGCGCGTAGGCGCGCTCCGCGATCACGTCTTCTAGCGAGGCGAACTTTGCGCGCTCGATGATGCCGGTGTCGAGCAAGCCCTGCGACAGTACGCGCACGGCGGCCTGGTGCGGGTCGTCGAAGGTGGCGCCGGCGCGGGTGGCGTCGATGGCGGCCTGCTGCGCGGCCAGCACGATGTCGTACAGCTCGCGCTGCGCCGGCGTGAAGCGGCCGCTCGCGGGGAACGTGCGCGTGATGTCGGAGGCGTAGCCGTCGAGTTCGCAGGCCGCGTCGATCAGGATCAGGTCGCCGTCCTGTGCAATGGCGCTGCCCGCCGGGTAGTGCAGCACGCAGGCGTTCGCGCCCGCGGCGACGATCGACGTATAAGCCGGCGCCTGCGCGCCGAATTTGCGGAACGTGTAGAGCAGTTCGGCTTCGAGTTCATATTCACGCACGCCGGGACGGCACGCGGCCATTGCACGACGATGCGCGTGGGCCGAGATCTGCCCGGCGCGGCGCATGATGGCGAGTTCGTGGTCGTCCTTGATGAGCCGCATGTCATCGAGCAACGGAACGAGATCGTGGGCGGCGGCCGGTGCGGCGACTCCGCCGCGCGCCTGAGCGCGCACCGCGTCGAGCCAGCCGCGCACCCGTTCGTCCAGTTGCGGCGAGGTGCCGAGCGCATAGTGCAGCGCCGGCTTGTCGGCGAGCAGACGCGGCAGCTGCGTGTCGATTTCGCCGACGGCGAACGCCGCGTCGAAACCGAATGCCGCGCGCGCGCCGTCCGGGCCGAAGCGGAAACCTTCCCACGTCTCGCGCTCGACATTCTTGTCGCGGCAAAACAGCACCGAAGCCGGCGCGCCGGGCGCGGCGCTGGCGTCGAGCACCAGCAACGCCTCGGGTTCGGTGAAGCCGGTCAGGTAGTAGAAATAGCTGTCGTGCCGATAGGGATAATCGGCGTCACGGTTGCGCAGCGCTTCCGGTGCGGTGGGGACGATGGCGACGCCGCCGCCCGCCGCCCGGAGCGCGGCGAGTACGCGCTCACGGCGCGTGCGGTAGACGTCGATGGCGATGGTGGGTTCGGTCGGCTGGTTCATCGTGCGATTGTAGCGCCCATGCACGGAGTTATTTTGCGCGGGATACTGACGCGAGCGGGGGCGAAGGTGTCCGCGGCGCCGTTGCAACCCGCCCACAGCGAGGCTGCATGCGGCTCGCGAAGCGTCGCCACAACGCGCGTGAACGCTCGCTAAAGCCGCCGAGCACTTATACTTTCGCCGGATTCAGGAAAAGGCAGATGGTAATGATGAAACTCATCGGTTCGCTCGCCAGCCCCTTTGTGCGTAAAGCGCGCATCGTGCTGGCCGACAAGAAGATCGACTACGAACTGGTGCCCGAGAATGTCTGGGCGCCGGACACCCGGATTCACACCTTCAATCCGCTCGGCAAGGTGCCGTGCCTCGTCATGGAAGATGGCGAAGCGGTGTTCGACTCACGGGTGATCTGCGAATACGTGGATACGCTGTCGCCGGTCGGCAAGCTGATTCCCCAGTCGGGACGTGAGCGCGTCGAGGTGCGCTGCTGGGAAGCGCTCGCCGACGGCGTGCTCGACGCAGCGGTGCTGATTCGCCTCGAAGGCACGCAGCGCGCGCCGGAGCAGCGCGTGGACGCGTGGGTCGCCCGCCAGCAGCGCAAGATCGACGAAGCCCTTATCGCAATGGCGCAGGGATTGGGCAGCAAGACCTGGTGCGCAGGCAATCACTACACGCTCGCCGACATCGCGGTGGGCTGTGCATTGGGCTATCTGGATTTCCGCATGCCCGAATTGAACTGGCGCGAGCCGTACCCGAATCTGGACAAACACTTCCAGAAGCTCTCGCTGCGCCAGTCGTTCATCGATACGGTGCCCGTCAACTAGGCCGGCGTCTTACTGCTTGCCGTTCTGGCGGCGCCTGATACCCGGCCCGAACGCAAAGCCGAACGCCAGCAGAAACAGTGAAACCGCCAGCACGGTGTTGTTGCCGCTCGTGACATACGGCGTGCTGCCGGAAGTGCCTTGCACCGTGAGGTCGAGCGAGCCGACCGTGTAGGGTTGCAGGCGCCCGAGCACCTTGCCGTTGGCATCGATCGCGGCGGTCATGCCGGTGTTGGTCGCGCGCAGCATCGGGCGGCCGGTTTCCAGCGAACGCATGCGCGCGATCTGCAGATGCTGGTCGAGCGCGATCGTGTCGCCAAACCAGGCCAGATTGGTCGAATTGACCAGCACGCCGGCGGGCGTGTCGCTTTCGCGAATGGTCCGCGCAATCTCTTCGCCGAAAATATCCTCGTAGCAGATGTCCACCGCGACCGGCTGGTTGTGGACCATGAACGGCTTCTGCACCGGCGCGCCACGGAAGAAATCGCCGAGCGGGATGCTCATCAGGTTGACGAACCAGCGGAAGCCCCACGGCACGAATTCGCCGAACGGCACGAGGTGGTGTTTGTCGTAGCGATAGACGTCGCGCGTGCCGGGCGTGACGCCGAACAGGCTGTTCGTATAGTCGATTACCTGGCCCTCCGGTGTGATCGTGCCGCCGATCGCGCCGAACAGGATTGCGCTGCCCGTCGTGTCCGAGAAGTTGCGCACCGCCGACGCGAAGGGCGCCGGCAATTGTTGCGCGAGTACCGGAATGGCGGTTTCCGGCGTGACGATCAGATCGGCCGGCTTCGAGGTGATCATCTGCTGATACTGGTCGATCGCGGCGCGCATGCCGGATTCCTCGAACTTCATTTCCTGTTTGACGTTGCCTTGCAGCAGGCGCACGGTCAGCGGCGCGTTGGCCGGCACAGTCCATTGCACGAGCGGCAGCAGCAGGCCGGCGGCGATCAGCGCCAGCGCGATCGCGCCAGGCACGGCGACGCGCGCCGCATCCGGCTTGGCGGCGTTGCTGCCGGCTTCGCCGTTGGCGTTGCCGCGCGGCTTGCGCGAGCGCAGTAGCGGCAGCAGCGCCTGCACGATCAGCGCAGCCACCAGCGCTAGCATCCAGCCGACGCCGTATACGCCCGCCACCGGTGCGAAACCGGCGAACGGGCCGTCCACTTGAGCGTAACCGCTGGCAAGCCACGGAAAGCCCGTGAACACCGTACCGCGCAACCATTCGCCGATCGCCCATGCGCTCGCGAACGCCAGCGCCCCGTGCCATGTGGGCGAGAACGGTGTGTCGTCCGGGGCTGCGCCATTGCGCGCGTGACCGGCGCAGAACGACCAGACACCTGCCGCCAGCGCCGGATAAACCGCCAGATAGAGCGAGAACAGCACCACGGCCGCGCCGGCGAGCGGCGCTGCCATGCCGCCGTAAAAATGCATGCTGACGTAGAGCCACCATACGCCGGTCACGAAATTGCCGAAGCCGAACGCGCCGCCCGTCAGAGCGGCACTTTTCCAGCCTGTGGCACGCGTGAGCCAGGCGAAGAAGAACACGAAGATCGCGAGTTCGAGCCAGCCGCCGTGCGGCGTCGGCGCGAACGAAAGCGTGTTGGCCGCGCCGGCGGCCAGCGCGACGAGGTAGTGCCAGCGAGGCAGCGTGCGGCCGCGAACTTGCTCGGCGGCGGAAGCGTTCACGCCGCGGCGCGAACGGGAAGTTATCGGGTCGGCCATTGTTGCGCGGTCGGCGTGAGGGGTTGAGAAGCGGGTTGAAAAGCGGGTCGAAATGCGAGCTAAGCAGCGAGCCAAAAAGCGGACTAAGCAGCGAGCCGAAAAGCGACCTGAAGAAGCGGCGAGAAAACCGGCCGCAACCGGATCAGGTCTGCACGTGCTGCGCTTCGCGCTCGCGCTGGCCGGCGAGCGGATCGCGGCGCACCAGCAGCATGTGAATCTGGCGGGCGTCGCCGCGCAGAATCTCGAAGATCAGATCGTCGAGGCGCACCTTTTCGCCCCGATGCGGCACCCGTCCGAAGTGATGCGTGACGAGTCCGCCGATCGTGTCGACTTCGTCGTCTGAATAATGGGTGCCGAAGGCTTCGTTGAACTGTTCGATTTCGGTCAGCGCGCGCACGCGGAAACGTCCGTCCGGCGAGGCGATGATGTTGCCGCTTTCCTCGTCGAAATCGTATTCGTCTTCAATATCGCCGACGATCTGTTCCAGCACGTCTTCGATCGTGATCAGGCCGGCCACGCCACCGTATTCGTCGACCACCACCGCGAGGTGATTGCGATTCACGCGGAAGTCGTGCAGCAGCACATTCAGACGCTTCGACTCGGGGATGAACACGGCTGGGCGCAGCATGCCGCGCACGTCGAACTCTTCTTCGGCGTAGTAGCGCAGCAGGTCTTTGGCGAGCAGCACGCCGATGATGTTGTCGCGATTGCCTTCGTAGACCGGATAGCGCGAGTGCGCTTTTTCCAGCACGTACGGGATAAATTCGGCGGGATTGTCCGCGATGTTGATCGCGTCCATTTGCGCACGCGGCACCATGATGTCGCGCGCGCTGAGTTCAGAGACCTGGAATACGCCTTCGATCATCGACAGCGAGTCGGCGTCGATCAGGTTGCGTTCGTGCGCGTCCTGCAGAATTTCCAGGAGTTCGGCGCGCGAGTCGGGCTCAGGCGAGATGAAGTCAGTCAGACGCTCGAGGAGTGAGCGCTTTTCCTGCGGTTTGTCGGTATGGCGTCGACTGGGATACGTGTCGTTCATGGTAGTGCGCCCGGCAAGACTGGGCGCGCTGTTGCAGAGCATTAAGGATACACCAGGCACATGGCAGGACCGTGTCCCGCCGGGCTGGGCGATGAGTGAAGCTGGGGTGAAGCGGCTTCGCCGTGAAGGGCGGGCGTGGGTCAATCCTAACTGATTACGCGCGGAAAAGCGTTTCCAGGAAAAAAAGCGCCGTTCGTGACGATTATTCCTGGTCGGTCTTGAGGTCCGCTTTGACGTTAGCTTTGACGTCCGCCTTCGCGCCCACTTTTCGGCCCGCCTTCAGGTCCGCCTCGCGGCTTTCCTCACGGCACCGTTCGAGCAGCGCTTCGAGCGCGCGGTCCGGCATGCCGCTTTCGCGCAGCGCATGCACGGTGCGGCTGACGTAATCGAGCGTAGTACCGTAGCGACCGCTGGCGCAACCGAACACGGTTTTGACGATGTCGTCGTGCAGCTTGCCCGTGTAGCTCGGCACGTCGCGGCGCATCACGAACGCCAGCGCATCGACGCGCCGGCCGTCGGCGAGCACGCACGGCAGCCATGCCGGCCGATACGATCCCATTGCCATTTCGCGGCGCCAGAGCGCCTCGAGATGCGGCGCCGAGCCTTCGGCCGCCAGCCGGAACGCGATGCCGGTGCACGAGCCGCCGCGATCGAGCGCGAGCACGAGGCCGGGCTGTTCGGGCGTGCCGCGATTGACGCGCGACCAGAGATAGAGTCCGCGATGGTAGCCGTGAACTCGCGATCGGGTTGCTTCGACGGTGGGCAGGCCGGGATTCCAGATCAGCGACCCATAGCCGAACAGCCACAGATCGCTTTTGCGGTCCCAGTCGCGCAGCGTGCAGTCGAGCGATGCGCGCAGTTCCTCGTCTGTCAGCAGCCGCGATTCGCCGAGCACCGGTGGATAGTCCGGGCAGGGCGTTCGGGTGTCGGCTTCAGGGGACGAGGTGCTCACGATGGGCTTTTGTGCGGGTTGGGCGTTGGCGGCGCGTTGTTAAGCTGCGCCTACTGGTACGGATCGGGAAACCCGAGCTTGCCGAGGATTTCCGTTTCGATCGCTTCCATTTCCTCGGCTTCTTCCTCGACTTCGTGGTCGTAGCCCTGGGCGTGAAGCGTGCCGTGCACGAGCAGATGCGCGTAGTGCGCGACGAGCGGCTTGCCCTGCTCGGCGGCTTCCTTCTCGACCACCGGGCAGCACAGGATCAGGTCGCCCGTCACCGGATCGTCTTCCGACTCGGCGTAGGCGAAGGTCAGCACGTTGGTCGAATAATCCTTGCCGCGATAGGTGCGGTTCAGCGTGCGGCCTTCTTCGGCGTCGACGAAACGCACGGTCAGTTCACCGTCCGCAAAGAGCGCTGCCTTGATCCAGCCGGCCACGGTGGCGCGTGGCAGCAGCGCCTTGTGTTCCGGCCAGGCCTTGGCAGCGGGGAATTGCAGGTTCAACGTCAGTTTTGGGGCGCGGCTCATGCGGTTTCGTCGTGTTGCGTTTTTTGCGTTCGTTGCGGTTGCGGGCGATTAGCGCGAATCCGCCGGACTGGCGGTTTTCTGCGAATGCGCATCGTACGCCTCCACAATTCGCGCGACCAGCGGATGCCGCACCACGTCCGCACTCGTAAAGCGTGTGAGCGCGATGCCGCGTACGTCGGCGAGCACCTGCTGTGCTTCGATCAGACCGCTCTTGTGGCCGCGCGGCAAGTCGACCTGGGTCGTGTCGCCGGTCACGACCGCTTTCGAACCGAAGCCGATCCGCGTGAGGAACATTTTCATCTGTTCGGGCGTGGTGTTCTGCGCCTCGTCGAGAATGATGAACGCGTGGTTCAGCGTGCGGCCGCGCATGTACGCGAGCGGCGCGATTTCGATCATCTGCCGCTCGAACATCTTGGCGGTTTTGTCGAAGCCGAGCAGGTCGTACAGCGCGTCGTACAAAGGACGCAGATACGGATCGACCTTTTGCGCCAGATCGCCCGGCAGGAAGCCGAGACGCTCGCCCGCTTCCACAGCCGGACGCGTCAGCACGATGCGTTTGACCTGATCGCGCTCCAGCGCGTCCACCGCGCAGGCCACCGCCAGATAGGTCTTGCCGGTGCCGGCCGGGCCGATGCCGAAGGTCACGTCGTGCGAGATGATCTGCTTCAGATACTCGCGCTGCGCCGGCGTGCGGCCGCGCAGATCCGCGCGCCGCGTGTACAGCTTCGGGCCGAGTTCTTCGACGTCGTCGTCCACGGCGTCGGCGGGCTGGTCGAACGGATGATCCGGATTGCCCGGGAAACGCGGGTCGACCGCTTCCGTGCCGTGTCCGTTGCCGTTCGCGCGATGCCGCGCGGGCTGACGCACTTCAACGAGCGCGAGCTGGATGTCGTCGACCGACAGCGGCTTCTGTGAGTTGTCGTAGAACTTTTCGAGCGCGGTGAGCGCGAGTTTCGCGCCGCGTCCACGAATCGTAATGCGGTGGCCACGGCGTTGCAGCGTCACGTCGAGCGCCTGCTCGATCTGACGCAGATTTTCGTCGAGCGGGCCGCAGAGGTTGGCGAGCCGCGCGTTGTCTTCACGCGGTGCGGTGAATTCCAGATGCTGCTGAGTGGTCTTCAAGGCGGTGGTTCGATCCTGTCGGTTTCGATACGCGGGTTACTTCGCGGATTTGCGTCGCGGGTTGGCGTCGCTCAGTGGGTCGTGGCCGGTGCGTCGTCATGCACCAGCACGAGCTCGCCACGTAGCGAATGTGGGTACGCTTTGACGATTTTCACGTCCACCATCTGGCCGATCAGCCGCGAGTGCGACGCGACCGGCGCCGGGAAATTCACTACGCGGTTGTTTTCGGTGCGGCCCGCGAGTTCATTCGGGTCCTTGCGCGCCGGGCGCTCGACCAGAATGCGCTCGATCTTGCCGACCATCGAATCGCTAATGCGCTGCACGTTTTCCTCGATGGTGGCCTGCAAATGCTGCAGACGCTTGAGCTTCACCTCACGGGGCGTGTCGTCGTGCAGATTCGCGGCCGGCGTGCCGGGGCGCGGGCTGTAGATGAACGAGAAGCTGGTGTCGTACTTCATCTCGTGCACGAGCGCCATCATCTTGTCGAAGTCTTCTTCCGTCTCACCGGGGAAGCCGACGATCATGTCCGTGGAGAGCGACAGGTCGGGGCGGATCGCGCGCAGCTTGCGGATTACCGATTTATATTCGAGCACCGTGTAGCCGCGCTTCATGGCCATCAGAATGCGGTCCGAGCCGTGCTGCACCGGCAGATGCAGGTGGCTGACAAGCTTCGGCACCTTCGCGTAGGTGTCGATCAGGCGCTGCGTGAATTCTTTCGGATGCGACGTGGTGTAGCGAATCCGTTCGATGCCCGGAATATCCGCGACGTATTCGATCAGCGTGGCGAAGTCGGCGATTTCCGACGAACCGAGCGTGAGACCGGCGCGGTAGGCGTTCACGTTCTGGCCGAGCAGCGTGACTTCACGCACGCCCTGATCGGCAAGGCCGGCGATTTCGGTCAGCACGTCGTCCAGCGGGCGCGACACTTCTTCGCCGCGCGTGTACGGCACGACGCAATAGCTGCAGTACTTGCTGCAGCCTTCCATGATCGACACGAATGCGCTCGGGCCGTCCACACGAGCCGGCGGCAGGTGATCGAACTTTTCGATTTCCGGGAACGTGATGTCCACTTGCGCGCGGCCGCTTTCGCGGCGCTTGTCGATCATTTGCGGCAGACGGTGCAGCGTTTGCGGGCCGAACACCAGATCGACATACGGCGCGCGCGCAACGATCGACGCGCCTTCCTGGCTCGCCACGCAGCCGCCCACGCCGATAATCAGATTCGGATTCGCTTCTTTCAGCTCGCGCACGCGGCCGAGGTCGGAGAAAACTTTTTCCTGGGCCTTTTCGCGCACCGAGCACGTGTTGAACAGAATGACGTCCGCGTCTTCCGGCGTGTCGGTCTTGACGAGTCCTTCAGCCGCGCCGAGTACGTCGACCATTTTGTCGGAGTCGTACTCGTTCATCTGGCAGCCAAAGGTCTTTACATAAACTTTCTTGGTCATCGAATTTCGCCGGTCGCAGTGGTTAACCTGGGGGCGTCGTTTAAAAGGTGAAGAGGGGCGAAACGTGCGCGCGGGCCGTGTGGCGGCGCTTTCGGCCACTGGCGGGCGGGTTTCGGGGCACGTTTGCAGCGTAGCTCAATATTATAGCCCTTCGCGCGATGCGGTTTCCGCGGCCGCCTTGCGGCCCGCCGGCTCAGGCGGCAAGCCCAGCAACCCTTCCAGTTCATCCGACACGCGCGCGAAGCGTTCACTCAGGAAGTCGAGCAGCACGCGCACACGCGGCGCCATGAAGCGGTTGCGATGGTAGAGCGCGTGCAGTGGCGCATCCGGATAACGCCATTCCGGCAGCAGGATTTTCAGGCCGTCGGCGCGCAGGTCGGCTTCCACGTCCCACATCGACTTGATCACGATGCCGTAACCGCGCAGCGCCCATTCGCGGGCCACCGCGCCGTCGTTGGTCTCACGGGCGGTTTCGAACGGCACGGTGTAGTGCTGCACCTCGTCGCCGCGCGTGAACCGCCATTCGTTCACCGGCCCGGATGCGGTGCCGAGCACGATGCAGTCGAAATTCGTCAGATCGTGCGGATCCTTCGGTTCGCCCTTGCGTGCGATGTAGTCCGGCGACGCGCACAGCACGCGGCGGTTCGGCGCCAGCTTGCGGGCGACCAGCGAGCTGTCCTGCGGCACGCCGAAGCGGATCGCCAGATCGATATCCTCCTGCACCAGATTCGACAGCGAATCCGAGAGCGTCAGCGCGAAGGTCACTTCCGGATAGAGCGCGTTGAACTCGTCGAGCCAGTGCATCAGCAGATTGCGGCCGAAGTCCGAGGTGGCCGACACCCGCACCTTGCCGCGCACCACGCCCTGGCCGGCTTGCAGGGCGGCTTCGGCGTCGTCGAGCGATTGCAGCGCCTGACGGCAGCAATTCAGGTACAGGCGGCCTTCGTCGGTGAGTCGGAGTTGACGGGTGGTGCGTTCGAACAGGCGCGCTTTGAGGCCGGCTTCGAGCTTGGCGAGGCGCGCGCTGGCGGCGGCTGGCGTCAGGCCCATCTTGCGGCCCGCCGCCGACAGGCTGCCTTGCTGCGCCGCTTCAACGAACAGGCGAATGTCACCGAGGTTGTCCATGGCAGTTCTTTCAAATCAGATTTGAAAATGCTTCAAATGCTACGCCAATTATCAAATCGACGCGTGTCCTCGACAATCCCAGCATCGAAATCCCTGATGCCGCCCGAACCATGCACCTCGATCACGCGACGATCGTCACCGCCGACCTCGATTCCGCCCGACATCTCTTCGTCGATGTCGCCGGGCTGACCGAGGGCGCGCGTCCGCCGTTTTCGGTCGACGGCTACTGGCTCTATGCAAACGGCAGCCCGCTGATTCATCTGATCGACGCGACGGTGCCTGCCTCGGCCGGCAGGATGGCGCCGCGTATCGATCACATCGCGTTCCGTATGGAGAGCGCCGCCGAATGGCAGGCGCTGCTCGGCCGCTTGCATACCCACGGCGTGGACTATCAAACGGCGCATGTGCCGCAGATGGGCCCGCAGGAAGCTCAGGCGCAACTCTTCGTGGCGCTTGCGCCGGGCGTCGTCGTCGAATTCGTGACGGCGCTGCATCACGCTCAACCTTGAATGCTGGAGTAGAACAATGCCCATTCCATTACTGGCGCTGGCGATCAGCGCATTCGCGATCGGCACGACCGAATTCGTCATCATGGGCTTGCTGCCCGAGGTCGCGCACGATCTGGCCGTGTCGATTCCATCGGCGGGCTTGCTGGTGAGCGGCTACGCGCTCGGCGTCGCCGTCGGCGCGCCGCTGCTCGCGGTGGTGACCAGCAAGATGCCGCGCAAGCTGGCGTTGCAGTTGCTCATGGGCGTGTTCATCGTCGGCAATACGCTGTGCGCGATCGCGTCGAGCTATTCCGTGCTGATGGTCGCGCGGGTGGTCACCTCGTTCGCGCACGGTTCGTTCTTCGGCATCGGCGCCGTGGTGGCGGCGTCGCTCGTGCCGGCGGAAAAGCGTGCGAGCGCGATCGCACTGATGTTCACCGGCCTGACGCTCGCGAACGTGCTCGGCGTGCCGTTCGGCACGTTCATCGGGCAGGAGTTCGGCTGGCGCGCGGCGTTCTGGATCGTCAGCGCATTCGGCGTGCTGTCGCTCGCGGGCATCACGGCGCTGCTGCCGAATCGTCACGACGCCGGCCCGGTCGGTCTCGGTCATGAAGTGCGCGTACTGAAGGACCCGCAAGTCTGGACCGCGCTCGCGATGACAGTGCTCGGCTTCGGCGGTGTATTTGTCGTGTTCACCTATATCGCGCCGATTCTCGAACAGGTGAGCGGTTTCTCGCCACGCGGCGTCACGCTCATCCTGGTGCTGTTCGGCGTGGGCCTGACAATCGGCAACACGGTGGGCGGCAAGCTGGCGGATCGCGCGCTGATGCCCTCACTGATGGGCATTCTGGTCGCGCTGGCGGTGGTCATGGCGATTTTCGCGCGCACCAGTCATTCGCAAGTGGCCGCGGCGATCACAATTTTCGTGTGGGGCATCGCCGCCTTCGCGACGGTGCCGCCTTTGCAGATGCGCGTGGTCGAGAAGGCCGCTGCGGCGCCGAATCTGGCTTCGACGCTGAACATCGGCGCGTTCAACGTCGGCAATGCGGGCGGCGCGTGGCTCGGCGGGCTCGTGATCAACCACGGCCATTCGCTCGATACCCTGCCGTGGGTCGCGGCGGCGGTCAGCGTGGCGGCGCTGCTGCTCACGTGGTTCGCGGCGCGCATGGACGCGCCGGCCTCGAGCGCGGTGCAGCGCGCGTGAAGGTGTGGGTGTGTCAGCTGGCGAGTCGGCGCGTGTGCGCGCCCTTATGAAAAATTCGCACAAGCATTGCGGAAAACGTCCTCCGCAATGCTGATAACAGTGTGAAGATAACTTCGTTGGGCGCGGCGGGACGCGATGCTATCGTGCTTGCACTAACCGCTTGCCCGCCGTCCGGCGGCGCTTCTGGAGGCAATCATGCATTCCCCGCTTGCGCTGGTTCGCGATCCCACGGCTGACACCGATGCGTCGCCGCGTGCCGCAGAACCCTTCGATGCACTGGAACATCTGGTCGGCGTGAATCTCGCCCGCTTGCGCGCCGAACGGCAACTGTCGCTCGACGCTTTGGCCCGCGCGTCCGGCGTGTCGCGTGCGATGCTCGCGCAAATCGAGTCGGCGCGCAGCGTGCCGTCCATCAAGGTGCTGTGCAAGGTGGCGGCTGCGTTGAAGGTGTCGGTGGCGGCTTTCTTGCGCCGTCATGCGACTAACGGCTTCGAGCATTTACCGGCGGAGCGCTCGTCGCGCGTCGTCAGTTCGAATGGGCGCTATTCGGCCCGGCCGCTTTATCCCGACGCCGAGCCGACCGCCGCCGAATTTCACGAACTGCGTATCGCGCCGTTGCACACCGAGGCCGGCACGCGCCGCGCGCCAGGCACGACGGTGAATCTGGTGGTGAGCGAAGGCACGCTGGAAGTCAGCGTGCACGATCAGCGCCAGTTGCTGGCCACCGGCGACGCGATCGTGTTCGACGCCGACCAGCCGCACAGCCTGCGCAATCCCGGCGACACGGAAGCGCGCGCGTTTCGCGTGACGCTGAAGGCGGAGACGCCGCCGCGCTGGGACGTGCCCGCGCACGGCGAGACCGCGCGCGAGGCCGCGCCGGTTTGATCACGTTTCGCAGACGGGTGAGCCACGAATCCGGGATTTCCGTCTGATCAGTAGGGTTGCGCTGCATGGGCGGCGCGGCTGTTGTATGCTTTGCCAGCCGGTCGATCCGGCAATCAGTGCGTCTTCAGGGCGGGGTGAAATTCCCCACCGGCGGTATGCCGGCAGCGCGAAAGCGTGAGCCGGTGAGCCCGCGAGCGCCCGCGTCGTCAGTGTGTTTGGACCTGTGCAACTGCGTTGCATGGGACCAGCGTAATCGCCAAAGCGATCACGCTGGTCGACATGGGGTCAGCAGATCTGGTGAGAAGCCAGAGCCGACGGTTAGAGTCCGGATGGAAGAAGATGTGCAGATAGTCATGTTCGTTTCCGTGGCGCCGCTTGCAGGTCCGGGCGGTGCGCGAACGCCGCCTGAAGCGGCGTTCAGCGGCGCGTCTTTGTCTGTTTGCAATGCCCTGAAACGTTTTTCGCCCAACTTTTGCGATGAGCGTTTCAACTATGTCTTTTGCTACTTTTCCTGCTCCGTCGACGATTGCGGATAGCGCATTCCTCGATCTCCCCTTGCTCGACACCGAGCCCGTTCCGCCACGTATCGCCGCCGCCTTGCAAGCCATGCGCGATGGCCGCGCCGTCGTGCTGCAAGACGACCACGACCGCGAGAACGAAGCCGATCTGATCGTCTCCGCCGAGCGTCTGTCCGTCGAAACCATGGCGTTGCTGATTCGCGAGTGCAGCGGCATTGTGTGCCTGTGCCTGCCGGACGAGAAGATCCGCGCGCTCGAATTGCCGCCGATGGCTGTCAACAACGAAAGCCGTCACGGCACCGCGTTCACCGTCTCGATTGAAGCGCGCGACGGCGTGACCACCGGCGTATCCGCACTCGATCGCGTGACGACAATTCGCGCCGCGATCGCCGATACGGCCAAGCCCGCCGATATCGTGCGCCCGGGCCATGTGTTCCCGTTGCGTGCGCAACCCGGCGGCGTGCTCGCCCGTCGCGGCCATACCGAAGGCACGGTGGACCTGGCTATTCTCGCGGGTCTGAAGCCGGCCGGTGTGCTGTGCGAACTGATGAACCCGGACGGCACGATGACGCGCGGCGCAGACGTGGAGCGCTTCGCCGCGCAACACAATCTGCCGATGCTGACCATTGCCGAACTGGTGGAGTTTCGTCAGGCGTTGGCGCAAGCGCGCGAATGCGTGGCTGACGAGGCTTAGTGCGGGAAGGGTGCGCGCGCGTGAGGTGAGGCGCGCACTCGCTCCAGTTCGGACGCAAAAAAGCCGGCTCTTCCAGCCGGCTTTCCATTTGCCGCAAACGGCTACGTTCGTACGTCGCCGCGTACGCCGGCTCGACAGCCGGCTTATCCGATTGCCGCGAACAAACTACGACTGCACGTCGCCGAACTCGCCGCGTACGCCGGCTTCGACCAGCGCGGGCAATTCGTCCATATGCTGCATGATGCGAGTCATACCCATCTTGCGAAGCGCGTCCGCGTAGCCATGGGGAATATGGCTCGCGCCGACGAAGGCGATCGTTTTCATACCCGCCGCACGCGCGGCATTCAAACCCGCCACGCTGTCCTCCACCACCACACAGCGTGACGGCTCCACACCCAGCGTCTGAGCGGCGAACAGATAGACATCGGGATAAGGCTTCGGCCGGGCCACCTGTTCCGCGCTGAAAATACGCTCGCCGAAAATCTGCTGCAAACCCGCGCGCCGTACCGACGCGTTCACGCGCGCCATGCGGCTGTTCGAGACGACGGCGGCCGGCAACGTGACACGTTGCAAGGCATCGCGCACGCCGTTGATCGGGCTGAGCGAGGCTGCAAGCGCAATCTCGACGTTGTGTTCGATGGTGTCGAAAAAATTCGCGGGGAGCGTGATGTCGAACGACTTCTCGATGCCTTCGAGAAAACGCGACGTTTGCTGGCCAAAAGCCGTTTTGACGATGGGTTCGAAATCGAGGCCGGGAAACGTGGCGGTCAGCGTTTCGAACATGACGCGGTCAGCGATGATTTCGCTGTCGACGAGCACGCCGTCGCAGTCGCAAATGAGGTGGTCGATCATGGCTGAAAACGGAAAGCGAAGCGCATGGGCAGGCAATTGCAAGCTTATGCGCGGAGAGTGAAAGCGTCATGATACGTGCTTTGGCGGCGCCTGCGCGGCGCCGCCGTTCTCCGTCACGGCTTCGGAACGTCCTGGGTGGGCGTTCGAGGCGGCTCTTGCCGCTGCGGTTCTTGACTACGCCGTCAGATCAATGCGCGTGCAGATACAGATACAGGCACGCAGCCGCCGCGCCGCCCAGCAACGGACCGCACACCGGAATCCACGCATAGTGCCAGTCGCTGTCGCGCTTGCCCGGAATCGGCAGCAGCGCATGCATCAGACGCGGCGACAGGTCGCGCGCGGGGCTCATTGCGTAGCCGGTCGGGCCGCCGAGCGAGATGCCGATGCCGAGGACCAGCAGGCCGACCGGCAGCGCATCGAGCGCACCGAGGCCGACTTGCGGCGACGCCAGATACAGCACGCCGAGAATCAGCACGAACGTGGCGATCATTTCGGTGAGCAGGTTATGCGGCACGCTGCGAATCGCCGGCGCGGTGCAGAACACGCCGAGCTTCACGTCGGCATCGCCTTCTTTCGCGAAGTGCTGGCGATAGGCGACCCACACGAGCAGCGCGCCGGCCATGCCGCCGAGCATCTGCGCGGCCACATAGCCCGGCACTTTGGCCCACGCGAACTTGCCGGCCAGCGCGAGGCTGACGGTCACGACAGGATTCAGGTGCGCGCCGCTGAACGAAGCGGTGACATAGACGGCGATGAACACGGCCATCGCCCAGCCCATCACGATCACGATCAGGTCCGCGCCTTTGCCTTTGGTCCGCGCGAGCAGCACGTTGGCGACGGCGCCGTCGCCGAGCAGCACCACGAGCGCCGTGCCGATGAATTCTGCAATGTAAGGATGCATCGTTGGGTATCCGAAATATAGTTGTCAGGGAAGCCGCGGGATAAGCGGCTTCTTTATGTCGAGAGGCGAGTGTTAGAAAACCCTGCTCAGGGCGTGTCGGCCCAGGCCTTTGCGGCGCGGATCGCGCGCTTCCAGCCGTCGAGGCATTCCTTCACGTCGGCATGCGGCAGCGCGGGGGTGAAGCGGCGGTCGAGCTTCCATTGGCTTTGCAGTTCGTCGACATCCTTCCAGTAGCCGACCGCGAGACCGGCCAGATAAGCCGCGCCCAATGCGGTCGTTTCCGATACCTTGGGGCGCACGGCGTCGACGCCGAGAATGTCCGCCTGGAATTGCATCAGCAGATTGTTCGCGCAGGCGCCGCCGTCCACTCGCAATTCGCCGATGCGAATGCCGGAGTCGGCTTCCATCGCCTTCAACACGTCGAGCGATTGATAGGCGATCGAGTCGAGCGCGGCGCGCGCGATATGCGCCGACGACGTGCCGCGCGTCACGCCGAACAGCGTGCCGCGAGCGCGTGCGTTCCAGTGCGGCGCGCCGAGACCGGCGAAGGCGGGCACCAGATACACGCCGTCGCAATGCGGCACGCTGCGCGCCAGCGTTTCGATTTCAGCGGCGTTTTTGATGATGCCAAGGCCGTCGCGCAGCCATTGCACCACGGCGCCGCCAATGAAGATGCTGCCTTCCAGCGCGTAATTGATCTGATCGCCGATCTGCCAGGCGATCGTGGTGACGAGATTGTTCTTCGATTCGATCGGCTTGTCGCCGGTATTCATCACGAGGAAGCAGCCGGTGCCGTAGGTGTTCTTCACCATGCCCGACTCGGTGCACATCTGGCCGAAGAGGGCAGCGTGCTGGTCGCCGGCGATGCCCGCGAGCGGAATCTTGGAAGCGAACACGGTGGTCTTGGTCGGCCCGTACACTTCCGACGAAGCCCGCACTTCCGGCAGCATGCTGCGCGGAATGTCGAGCGCTTCGAGCAGCTCGTCGTCCCATTTCAACGAGTGGATGTTGAACAGCATGGTGCGCGACGCGTTGGTGACGTCGGTGACGTGCAGGCCGCCCTTGGTGAAATTCCACACGAGCCAGCTATCGACGGTGCCGAATGCAAGGCGCCCCTGTTTGGCCTTTTCGCGCGCGCCTTCTACGTTGTCGAGAATCCAGCGGATCTTGGTCGCCGAGAAATACGAGTCGATCGGCAAGCCGGTTTTCGCGCGGACTTTTTCTTCGAGACCCTGCTCCTTCAACTGGTCGCAGAAGTCGGCAGTGCGGCGGTCCTGCCAAACGATCGCGTTATAGATCGGATGGCCGGTTTCGCGATCCCACACGATCGTGGTCTCGCGCTGATTGGTGATGCCGATCGCGGCGATCGAGGTGCCGTTCATGCCGGCGCGCGTCACGGCTTCAGCGGCGACGCCCGCCTGAGTCGACCAGATTTCCTGCGGATCGTGCTCGACCCAGCCCGGACGCGGGTAGATTTGCTGGAATTCCTTTTGAGCGGTCGACACGATATTGCCGAGCCGGTCGAACAGCATCGCGCGCGAGCTGGTGGTGCCTTGGTCAAGCGCGAGGATGTACTGATCCTGCATTGTCTCTTCTCCATGCGTTTTATGAATCGCCGGACGGGTAGCCGGCGACGGGAACGGCTTGTTGTTTTAAGCGGGCTGCAACACGTGTGACGATGCGGCCCAGCCTGGTCCAGCCGAGAGGTGAAGCGATCCGGTTCCTTCGGATGCAGCGGTGCGCTGCGTAGCGATATCTGACTATGCGCTCTGTCGCGCGGATTCGCGGGCGAACCACGTATCGATATCGCGTGTGATCGAATCGAGCGTGCCCGGTTCGACATGCAAGCCGAGTTTCGAACGGCGCCACAGCACGTCCTGCGCGCTGCGCGCCCATTCGGTGTCGCGCAGATAAGTCAGTTCCGCTTCGTACAGGCCGGGCGCGAAAGCGCGGCCGAGATCGGCCACGGAGCGCGCGTTGCCGATGACATGCTTGGCACGTGTGCCGTAGGCGCGGGCAAGACGGTGCGCCAGATCGGCCGGCAGCCACGCATGCTGCTGCTTGAATTCGCTGAGAAAGCGCTCGAAGTTGGCGTTCGGCATATCGCCGCCGGGCAGCGGCGCACCGGCCGTCCATGACGACGCGCCGTTTTGCAGCGCTTGCGCGAGTTTGTCGACGGCTTCTTCCGCCAGTTTGCGGAAGGTCGTGATCTTGCCGCCGAACACCGAGAGCAACGGCGCTTCACCGGCAGGCGCGTCGAGTTCGAGCGAGTAGTCGCGCGTGACCGCCGACGGGTTGTCCGCGCCTTCCTCCTCGAGCAGCGGACGCACGCCCGAATAGGTCCAGCGCACGTCGGCGGGCGAGATCTTCTGCTTGAAATAGCGGTTGATCGAGTCGCACAGATACTGCGTTTCTTCTGCGTTGATCGCCACTTTCGACGGGTCGTCGCGATACTCGAGATCCGTCGTGCCGATCAGCGTGTAATCGTGTTCGTAGGGAATCGCGAAGATGATGCGCTTGTCCGGATTCTGGAAGATATACGCGTGATCGTGCTCGAACAGCCGCCGCGTGACGATGTGACTGCCTTTGACGAGCCGCACGCTGTGCGACGCCGCGCGGCCGAGCGCGCCTTGCAGCAGTTCGCCGACCCACGGGCCCGCAGCGTTCGCAATGGATGCGGCGCGCACGTCCAGAATCGTGCCGTCGTCGCGCTTGAGCTGGGCGCGCCATTCGCCGCCGGCGCGCACGGCGCTCAGCAGTTTCGTGCGCGTGAGGATTTTCGCGCCGCGCTCTTTGGCGTCCAGTGCGTTCAATACGACCAGACGCGCGTCGTTGACCCAGCCGTCCGAGTACACAAAGCCGCGCTTGATCGAATCGACCAGCGGCACGCCCGCCGGATGGTTGCGCATCACAATGCCGCGCGAACCCGGCAGCAGTTCGCGTTTGGCGAGATGGTCGTACAGGAAAAGACCGGCGCGGATCAGCCAGGCCGGGCGCAGATCGGGCATGTGCGGCATCACGAAGCGCAGCGGCCACATGATGTGCGGCGCGGCGCGCAGCAGCGTTTCACGCTCCTGCAGGGCTTTGCGCACCAGCCCGAACTCGCGGTATTCCAGATAGCGCAGGCCGCCGTGAATCAGCTTGGTACTGGCCGACGACGTGTGCGCCGCCAGGTCGTCCTGTTCGCACAGCAGCACCGACAGGCCGCGGCCCGCCGCATCGCGAGCGATGCCGGCGCCGTTGATCCCACCGCCCACGACGAGCAAATCGTATCTTGAGCCTTGCGTCACCTGCTGTGTCCCCTGCGCTGTGTATCTGAGATATGAAAAGCCGTTTAGAAAATCTATCGAATCGATAGTGTTCGTTTTCGAACTTTAATGAACATATTCGAAAAAGTAAAGTTCGGATCGTTTGGCTGACCCTCTAACCGGTGTGCGGGTAGTAGCGCAACGCGCGGCCACGGACGATACTCTCGGCAGCAGCTATTTCGAGGTGAATTCATGCGTGGACTTTTGATGATCGGCGCCGCAGCGCTTCTCGCGGGATGCGTCAGCTCGCCGAGCCTGACGGGAACGATGGGCGCACCGTCATTCGTGTCGTTGCAACAGATGTGCAGTGCCCAGACGGTCGACTACGGCAACGACGCGCAAGGCGTCTACGCGGCCGTGTTCGATGCCTATGTGGCGAACCGGCATGGCAAGTTGTCGAAGGACGATTTCTGCGCGTTCCAGACGTCGATCGCGCAGCGTTACACGAGCCAAGGCACGAGCGCCGATCCGCAAGTACGCAATCAGTGGGTGACGTTCTTCATCGACCAGCGGGCCCGCGCGTTGAGCTGGCGCGCGGCCGTCGATCCGACTTTGCGCAACGGCTGAGATTCAAGCGGGGGCTGTGTTCCACAACGTTTGCTGCAGGTGGCTGAACGGATGCAAGTGTGGTTTGCGCTAGCCGCGCTGCGGCTGCGCGCCGCGCCATAACATGCGGCGAATCTGGGCGAATACGGCTTCGCGCGTCGGCGTATCGTGGACGGCCGGTTGCTGCGCCTGAGGCAGTGGCAACTGATTGGCTAGCGCCAGCATGGTGAAGCCATGCAGACTCGCCCAGTATGCGTAGCCGATCAACTGGGGATCGCCTTCCAGAATGCCCGCGGCCACGAGCCGCTCGAAGTGCGCGCCGAGCATGCGCCACGCGCGCTGCGAAGCGGCGGCGAGTTCCGGATAGACGCTGTCCCGTTGAGTCAAATCAAACATCAAACGGTAGGCATGCGGTTCGTCGAGTGCGAAAGCGACGTAGGCTTCGCTCACCAACGAATGATCCGTTTCCGGGGCGGCTTTGGCTGCCGCTTCGAGACGGGCCGCGAAGCGATTGAAGGCGGCCGCGCGGACCATCGCGAGAATCTCGTCCTTGTCGCGGAAGTAGCGATAGGGCGTCATGGCGCTGCACCCCAACTCCTTGGCCAGTTCGCGCATCGTCACGCCCTCCGCGCCGCGCGTGGCGAACGCGTTCTCGGCCACGCGCCGCATGGCCTCGCGAAATTGCTGGATGTCGTCGGGGGAAAGCGTTTTGGGCATGCGCGAAGGCAGAAGGTCCGTCGCGTCAATTTACTGCGTAAATGAGTTGGGCACAATAAAGCGGACACGGGACGGCGTCCTGCTTTTCGCACGAATGGTGTCCGGGCCATCTCATCGCACCGCATGCACGCGCTGCTTGCCCGCGTCACCGCGCCGGACATCGACTGACAGTCCGGCGGTGAGGCGCGGTAAAACCCGTTAAATCGCGGTAAGACCCGGAAAACTAGGAAAGTCGCTTGATGGCTCGCAATGCGCTATCGCCCGTTTCAGTCACGCGCCATTGTTCGTTGCCCGACGCGAGCCGTTCGAGTTGCACGAGCTGGCGTTCCAGCAGTGCGTCGAGTTCTTCTCGCTCCATGTCGACTTGATTGGGAGCGTCCTTGACGAGCAACAACGTGGCGAATTCATGCGGACTCAGCATCGTTCTCTCCATGTCAAGCAAACGCGGACGGCCTTGCCGGCGACTGGCTCAAACCAGTGAAGTCCGCAAAGAATCAGGCGGGAGGTACGGCTAACACGACAGTTTCACGCAACCGGCGCTACGCGGAACGCGCAATGCACGCCGGGGAACTGGAGTGTAGTCAACCGCACGTTAAACACCAAATCGGCCCCAGTAAATTTTCCCTTTGACAATTGGGCGTGTCAGCGGCGGTTGGGGGCCGCAGCCAGATTCTTGATTTCACTCGAAGTTTCCCGTGCGCTGCAACATGGCGGAGAACGCCTGGATTTATTCGGCGACATACACCTGGCAGTTGGCGGCGGTGAGCGTCTCGGTCATCTCGGCAGGCGGCGCCATGTCCGTGAACAACGCGTCGATCTGATCCAGATGGCCTTGACGGACCAGCGCGGGCCGGCCGAATTTCGAGTTGTCGGCGGCGAGGAAAACGGTGCGCGCATGCTGGATGATCGCCTCGGCCACGCGCACTTCGCGCGTATCGAAATCGCGCAGCGTGCCGTCGGGTTCGATGCTCGACGTGCCGATGATCGCGAAGTCCACCTTGAACTGCCGGATGAAATCGATCGCCAGTTCGCCGACGATCCCTTTGTCCCACGGCCGCACGATGCCGCCCGTCACCAGCACCTCGCAATCCGGATAGCCGCTCATCATGCTGGCGACGTTCAGGTTGTTGGTGATCACGCGCAGGCCGCGGTGGCGGTTGAGCGCGCGCGCTACTTCTTCGGTGGTGGTGCCGAGGTTGATGAAAAGCGACGCCTGGTCGGGAATGTGAGTGGCCACTAGCGCCGCGATGCGCCGCTTCTCTTCATGGAACATGCGCTGACGCGCGGTGTAGGAGACGTTCTCGGAACTGGTCGGCAGGCTGGCGCCGCCGTGATAGCGGCGCAGCAGGTTCATGTCGGCGAGCCAGTTGACGTCGCGGCGGATCGTCTGCGGCGTCACGTCGAAGTGGGCCGCGAGGTCGTCCACGGTCACGAAGCCGTCGCGTTGCACCCACTCCAGCAGTTCCTGTTGCCGGGCGTTGAGAGTCAGGCGGGGGTCTCGGGTCATGTGTCTCGGTTCGTGGGATTTTTGTCTGCGTGACCCGCCGCCGGCGCGTGAGGCTTGGCCAGTAAGCGGGTAATGCGTGAACGGGGTGAGCGTATTGTAAGACCATCGCGCGTCTTGTCTGCCAACTCGTGCGACATGCATAAGATGTGAGACGACGGTGCGGCGGCTCAGCGAGACGCATTCAGGTTGTTTACGCATTTATTCAGTTCATAAATGAATTTGTTTTTTGGGTCGGATCACGATGCAATCCCGGGTTCTTCGTTTGATTCGTGCTTCGCCGGCGTTTTCCTCATTCGCCCCGTTTTCGATGGTTCCGCGTTCCGCAAGCCGGGCCGCGCTTTCAAGAGTGTTCGACATGACTGGCTTCAACTGGCAAAACCCTTATCCGACGCCGCGTCTTCCTGTATTCGCGCGCAACATCGTTTCGACTTCGCATCCGCTCGCGGCGCAAGCCGGGCTGCGCATGCTCTGGAAGGGCGGCAATGCCGTCGATGCGGCCATTGCGGCAGCGGCCGCCATCACGGTGGTCGAACCGGTATCGTGCGGTTTGGGCGGCGACGCCTTCGCGCTGGTGTGGGACGGCAAGAAGCTGCATGGCCTGAACGCGTCGGGCGTGTCGCCGGCGGCATGGAACGTCGACTACTTCAAGCGCAAGTACGGCGAAGAAAACGGTCTCGCGAAGCAGCCCACGCGTGGCTGGGACGCGGTGACGGTGCCTGGCGTGATCGCCGGCTGGGAGGCACTGCATCAGAAATTCGGCACGCTGCCGTTCGCCGACCTGATGGAGCCGGCCATCGAGATCGCCGAGCGCGGTCATGCGGTGGCAAGCATCGTCGCCTATAAATGGGCGGCGGCCGTGCCGCAACTGAAGGACCTGCCGGGGTTCGCGCAAACCTTCATGCCGCGCGGCCGCGCGCCTGAAGTGAGTGAGCTGGTACGCTTTCCCGGCCACGCAAAGACGCTGCGCAAGCTTGCCGAGCAAGGCCCGCGCGCGTACTACGAGGGCGAGATCGCCGAGCAGATCGCCGCATTTGCGCGCGAAGGCGGCGGCGCGCTGACCACCGACGATCTGCGCAACTACAAAGCGGATTGGGTCGAGCCGATCGGCAAGGACTATCGCGGTTACACGGTGCACGAGATTCCGCCGAACGGGCAGGGCATTGCGGCGCTGATCGCGCTGGGCATCCTCGAAAAATTCGATGTGAAGGAACTGGCGGTCGACAACGTCGAGTCGCAGCACTTGCAGATCGAAGCCATGAAGCTCGCGTTCGCCGATGTCTATCGCTACGTGGCCGATCCGCGTTCGATGGAAGTCACGCCCGAGCAGATGCTTGACGACGCCTACCTGACCTCGCGCGCCAAGCTGATCGATCACAAGCGCGCCACACAGTTCGACTTTGGCATGCCGAAGGCCGGCGGCACGATCTACATGTCGGTGGCGGACGAGCGCGGCATGATGGTCAGCTTCATCCAGTCGAACTACATGGGCTTCGGCTCGGGCATCGTGGTGCCGGACAGCGGCATCGCCATGCAGAACCGCGGTTGCGGTTTTTCGATGGACCCAAAGTCGCCGAACGTGGTGGAAGGCGGCAAGCGTCCGTTCCACACGATCATTCCGTCGTTCCTCACGCAGCAGGTGAACGGCCAGCAGGAAGCGGTGATGAGCTTCGGCGTGATGGGCGGCGACATGCAGCCGCAAGGTCATCTGCAATCCATCGTGCGGATGCTCGACTACGGTCAGCAGCCGCAGGCCGCGTGCGACGCGCCGCGCTGGAAAGTCAATCGCGACTTCACGATCGACATCGAGTCGACGCTCGATCCGAAGACCGCCGAGGCCTTGCAGAAGCGCGGCCACGTCATCAAATCGGTGGACGATCCGTACATGGACTTCGGCTCCGGCCAGTACATCTGGAAGCTCGATCGCAACGATCCGGAGCGCGGCTATGTGGCGGCGAGCGACAGCCGCCGTGACGGGCTGGCCGCCGGGTTCTAGAAGCATCCACGCGCGCGGCGGCCGCCCATCGAGCCGGCCGCGTCGCTACGCGCGCAGCCACGCACGCGCGGCAACGTGCGCGGAGTCGGCGGCGCGCGTGACCGACTGCCATTTCACGGCATCGCAACAATCAGAATTGCCGGACGCCAACGGCGCTTCCGGCACACCCGGCATCGGGCATCAGACCTCAGACAGGCAGGAGACTTCATGCAGACCCCCGCGTCGCCCACGGCGACAACTTCCGCTCATTCTCCATCGGCACCGCTTTCCAAAGCGATGGTGCGGCGGATCGTGTTTTCGTCGTCGGTCGGCAATGCACTCGAGTGGTTCGACTTTCTGGTCTACGGCTACTTCGCGACCATCATCGCCAAACAGTTTTTCCCGATGCAGGACGAGTGGCTCTCCACGCTGCTCGCCATCGCCACCTTCGGCATCTCGTTCCTCATGCGGCCACTGGGCGCGGTGGTGCTGGGCATCTACGGCGACCGCAAGGGACGCAAGGCCGCGCTGACGCTCGCCATCGCGCTGATGATGGTCGGCACCTTCACGATGGCCGTGATGCCGCCGTACGCGTCGATCGGCATTGCGGCGCCGATCCTGATTCTGCTCGCGCGGCTCGTGCAAGGCTTCGCGGTGGGCGGCGAGTTCGGCAGTGCGACGGCCTTCATGGTCGAACATAGCGCGTCGCGCCGCGGCTATTACGCGAGCTGGCAGTTCGCGAGCCAGGGACTCGCCGCGATTACCGCGGCCGCGTTCGGCTCGCTGCTGACCGCGTGGCTGCCGCCTGAGCAACTGAATAACTGGGGCTGGCGCATTCCGTTCGTGTTCGGTTTGCTGGTCGGCCCGGTGGGCTATTACATCCGTTCGCACCTCGACGAGACGCCCGAGTTCCTGGCGCTGCGCGCCGCGCGTGAGGCGAGCGGCACTCGCGCAGCGGCGAGCGAAGAGAAGGACGCGTCGTTCGCCAGCCAGTGGGTCAACCTGCTGCTTGCCGTTGGCATCGTCGCGCAATCCACGGTGGGCGTGTACGTGCTGCAACTCTACATGCCGATGTACGCCGTCAAGCAATTGCATATGCCGGCGGCGGCATCGTTCGGCGTGGTGGTGCTCAATGGCGGCCTGCAGTTTCTGCTTTCGCCGGTGATGGGTGCGTTGTCCGATCGCATTGGCCGGATTCGCATCATGCTAACCACGTCGATCCTGATGGGGGCGCTGATCTATCCGATGTTCGCGCTGTTGCAGACTCATCCGACGATCGGTTGGCTGCTGCTGTTGCAGGGCACGGCGGGTATTTTCAAGGCCGCCTATTCCGGGCCGATGCCCGCCTTGATGTCCGAGATTTTTCCAACGCAGGTGCGCTCGACCGGTCTTTCAATCGCTTACAGCATCGGCGTGACGATCTTCGGCGGCTTCGCACCGACGATCGTCGAAACGTTCATTCACCTGACCGGCGACAAACTTGCGCCCAGCTACTACGTGCTGATTGCCGCGGTGCTGTCTGGCCTCTCGCTCATCGTCGTGGCCTGGCGCGTGCGCCGCGTCCGTGTGCCGCAAGGTGTTCAGCCTGCCTGAGCGGCCAGGGCCGGTTACTTCGAATCGGCACATTGCCCGGTCCTGCCAGTCCTCATCGACGATGATCGTCGCAGACTTGAGCCAGCTCTTCGAGCTGGCTTTTTTTCTGCCTCGCGCGCCGCGCTTTTATCCGACCGAATGTTTTGACTACCCGAAATTGGAACTGCCGCGTCTCGGCATGGTCTGTGCTGGGTTATCTGCAGAGTTGCGAAACACCGGCTAAGATGCAAGATACAAGGGGTTAACTCTAATCAAGGCGCTGTATCTGACACGGCGGACCGCTCGGGCGAGAGCGGGCTGTTTCGAGCATGCTCCACGAGTCGATACAGTTTTCGGAGCAAGACACGATGCACACAGAGCTGAACCATGTCATGCCTTGGCGGATCGAGGATATCGACCTCACCCGCATTGATCGGCAAAAGGCCGTCGCTAACGAAGATTTGCTGCTGCTGCTGTGCGCGTCTTCGTTTATTGAAAGCGGCTCCGATCTTTACACCAGCAATCTGAGTACGTTCTTTAACGGCGATCCTGAAGTCTCGGCCTGGCTCAACCAGGAGTGGGAGCCGGAAGAGTTGCAGCATGGCCGCGCGCTCAAGACGTATATCGCTTACGTGTGGCCGGAGTTCGACTGGGACACGGCATTTCGCAATTTCATGGAAGAGTACTCGCTGACCTGTTCGGTGGAGGACTTCGAGAAGACCCGCGCGCTCGAAATGGTCGCGCGCTGCGTGGTGGAGACAGGCACGGCTACGCTGTATCGCGCGATCGGCGAGTGCTCGGACGAGCCGGTGCTCAAGCAGATCACCGACAACATCCGCACCGACGAAGTCCGTCACTACAAGCACTTTTTCAAGTACTTCAAGAAGTACAACAGGATCGAAGGCAACGGCCGTCTCGCAGTGCTGGGCGCGCTGATGCGCCGCGTAATGGAGATCAAGAACGAAGACTCGGAGATCGCTTTGCGGCATGTCTTCGCGGTTCGTTATCCGGAACGCGTGCATGACTCGGCCTATAACCGCGAACGCGCGGCGCGTATCAATGCGCTGGTGCGGCGTAACCTGTCGGCGGATATGTGCGTGAAGATGCTGCTCAAGCCGCTCGATCTGCCGGCGAGGATTCAGCCGGGCGTGCATTACCCACTCGCCAAGATCACGCAGCACGTTTTTTTCCGCTGACCGCGCGGATCGGCCTGCCGTCGGCCTGCGTCGACGGCTCGCTTTGAAAATGGCCCGCTCGTGCGGGCCATTTGTTTTTCAAGGCATGATGCGTGATTGGCCACTTCCAACCGGATCGACATGATGAGCGATTCCCCCGCCTCCGAACGCCCGCTTGAACACAACGTGTTCGATGAATGGCCCGACGCCGTGCGCGCGTTGTTCGACGGTTCGTCGCTTGCGAGTAAGACGGGTTTTACCGCGTCGCTGCTGAGCGTCGATACGAATGGCCATGTGCGCACGTCGCTGCTTGGCGTCGGCGAGTTGTATGCGCCTGATTCGCGCACGCTATGCATCGCGTTGTGGCCGCAAGCGAGGGCGACGCGCGCCATTACGCAAAGCGGCCGGGCGGCACTGACCTTTGTTTGCGACGAAGCGTTTTATCAGGTGCAGCTGCTGATGACGCCGCTAGCGAGTGTTGCCGGCGATGCCAGCGGGCTCGTCTATCTGCACGGTTCGATTGACACGGCTGAGGCGCAAAGCGTTCGTTATGCGCGCCTGACTAGCGGCATTACGTTCGCCCTGGAAGGGGAGGGAAAGGCGGTGCTCGACCGATGGGAGCGGCAGATCGAACACCTGAAGCAAGCAGCGGCGGCTGCTGGCCGCTAGTCGTTGTTTGCGAGAAAGCGGCGGCCGTTGTGGCCGCCGCTTGGAGGCTTGGCGCAGGGGCATAGCGCAGGGGCATAGCGCAGGGGCTTAGCGCAGGGGCTTAGCGCAGGGGCTCAACGCAGGGGCTCAACGCAAAACCTCAACGCAAAACCTCAACGCCCGCGCTGGCCGCTGCGCGTGGGCTGGCCACCGCGCGGCGCGTCGTTGCGCGGCTTCGCGCCACCCAGCAACGCGCCCGGATTGCCGCCTTGCGGCTTCGCACCCTGCGGCTTACGCGGCGCATGCTGAGCGGCACTGCCTTCATGCGCGACGGCACGGGGCCGATCGTCGTGGCGCTGACCGTCACGACGCGCCTGGCCGCCGTTGCCGGTCGGCTTCGCACCCTGCGGCTTCGGTTGCTGCTGACCGTTCGCCGGGCGTTGACCCGAGCGTTGTGCCGGTTTCGCAGAACCGCCGCCATCGCGCCGTGCGTCGTCGCGCTTCGGTGCGCCTTGACTTTGGCGCGGCGAGCGACCACCACCGCCGCCACCACCCTGGCCGCGGCGCAGGATCGGCTCCGGCTTCGCGGTCGGGTCCGGCTCGAAGCCGGCGATCACTTCCTGCGGCACCGGACGCTTGATCAGCTTCTCGATGTCCTTCAGCAATTGCAGTTCGTCGACGCACACCAGCGAAACCGCTTCGCCCGTCGCGCCTGCGCGGCCCGTACGGCCGATGCGGTGCACGTAGTCTTCCGGCACATTCGGCAGATCGTAGTTGACCACGTGCGGCAATTGATCGATATCGATGCCGCGCGCGGCGATGTCGGTCGCCACCAGCACCTGCAGCGTACCGTCCTTGAACTCGGCGAGCGCGCGGGTACGGGCCGACTGGCTCTTGTTGCCGTGAATCGCCAGCGAGTTGATGCCGTCCTTCGTCAACTGTTCAGCAAGGCGGTTGGCGCCGTGCTTGGTGCGCGTGAACACCAGCACCTGGAACCAGTTGTGCTGTTTGATCAGATGCGTGAGCAGTTCGCGCTTCTTGTCGCGATCCACCGGGTGAATCTTCTGCGCGACCGTTTCCGCCGTCGTATTGCGGCGCGCGACTTCGATCAACGCCGGCGAGTCGAGCAGATTGTCGGCGAGCGTCTTGATCTCGTCGGAGAAGGTGGCCGAGAACAGCAGGTTCTGACGCTTCGGCGGCAGCTTGGCGAGCACGCGCTTGATGTCATGGATGAAGCCCATATCGAGCATGCGGTCGGCTTCGTCGAGCACGAGAATCTCGAGATGCGACAGGTCGATGGTCTTCTGCTGCATGTGGTCGAGCAAACGGCCCGGCGTCGCGACGACGATGTCCACGCCGCTCCTCAACGCGCCGATCTGCGGATTGATGCCAACGCCGCCGAACATCACGGTCGACTTCAGCTTCAGATACTTGCCGTAGGCGCGCACGCTTTCTTCGACCTGTGCGGCCAGCTCACGCGTGGGCGTGAGGATCAGCGCGCGCACCGCGCGCTTGCCCGAGCCGGTTGCAACGGCGGGCATGGAGTTCAGACGCTGCAGGATAGGCAACGTGAAGCCGGCGGTCTTGCCGGTGCCGGTTTGCGCGCCGGCCAGCAGGTCGCCGCCATTGAGCACGGCGGGAATCGCTTGCGTCTGGATCGGAGTCGGCGTGGTGTAGCCAAGTTCGTGGACAGCGCGGACCAACGGTTCGGACAAGCCGAGAGAATCAAAAGACATAAAAGCTCTTTGCAATGCAGTTTCGCGAACGGCACACATGGGCCCAGGCAGGCATCAACGCGGCATGAACACACCCACATGGCATGTTCGAGGCCCGAAGCCCAGTTCCCGGTCGCAGAGAAATCGGCGGCACGCGGGAAGCGCGTGCCGAATGCTTCAACGCGCTATGCAGACACGTTGACTGGCCTTAAGTTGCATTTCGCCGCCGTGGGATGTCACGCGACGTAGCGCGCAACACTGACGAATTGACACAGACTGCCCGCCAGTACGAACAGGTGCCAGATACCATGTCCGTGCCGGATGCGCTCGTCGTTGATGAAGAAGTAGATGCCGGCGCTGTAGATGATCCCGCCGGCCACGAGCCAGGCGGTACCCGCTGCCGGTAAGGCATGCACCAGCGGGCGGACGGCAACGAGCGCGAGCCATCCCATCAACACATACAGCACCATCGAAACGCTGCGGGTGCGTCGCCCGAGCGTCAGTTCCTGCACGATGCCAAGGGCGGCAAGCCCCCAGCTTACGCCGAATAGCGACCAGCCCCACGGTCCGCGCAATGTGACTAGCGTGAACGGAGTGTAACTGCCGGCGATCAGCAGGTAGATCGCCGAATGGTCGCACTTCTGAAGAACCGCTTTCACGCGCGGACTGCGCACGCTGTGATAAAGCGTGGAGATAGCATACAGCACGAACAGCATCGCGCCGTAGACGCTGAAGCTGACCACCTTGTATGCGTCGCCGTCGAGTGCGCCCATCGTGACGAGCGTTGCAAGACCCGCCACCGACAGTACGGCGCCGACGAGGTGGGTAATGCTGTTGAAACGCTCACCGACATGCACGACTCTTTCCTCCTGCGCGGTTCATAAGGACCAGAACGTCCACATGATACCGGTCCTGAAAAAACGAAGGGCGCGGCCGCCCATTTAGGTGGGCCCGCCCCCGGGGGGGCGCAACCCGGGTTTTGGGGCGGCGGCCCGCGCCCCAAGGGCCCAATGGTC
>NZ_JARESX010000041.1:0-63236 GCF_046026435.1 Paraburkholderia sp. RL17-381-BIF-C
GGCCAACCCCCCCCCCCATTATTTTTTACCCACCCCCCAATTTAAACTGGGCCCCGGCCGCGCCGCCCCCCCCCCCCCCCCCCCCCCCCGTCCCCGGTTTGAATCACCGGTCTCAATCCTCGATTCTTTCCAGTCCTTGCGCGCTGCGGTCCGCAACACCGGCCCACGCGCCCGCCGCCAGCCCCATATCCGCGATCTGCTCCACCGTGAGTGGCTGCAAGCGCGCGCACAGCGTGCCGATCTCGTCCCACGCGCCGCGCTCCAGTGCGGCGACCGCGCTCAGCAGCATCCCCAACACGCCCTCGCGATGCAGGATCGCGGCCAGGATCGGACGCGACAACGTCAGCACGTTCAAGGTGCTTTCGAGCGAGCCGCCGAATACCGCGTCGACGAATGAGAACACGCCAGTCAGGAATGCCGCGTCGGCTTCATCGCGGCCGGCTTCGGGCAGGCGCTCGATCGCCAGTTCCATGAAGCGCGCGCGCGTCGCGGCGAGTTGCAGCAAGGGATCGTCTTCGAGAGCGACCTTGCGGCCGTCGGCGTAGAGCAGCAGCTGGGTCCAGCGTGCAATGCGGTCCGTGCCCGTCGCGTTGATCGCCTCGCGCAGCGTCGTCACCTTGTGACCAACGGCGAGGCCGCTCGAATTGGCGAGCTTCATCAGATGCATCACCAGCACCGGATTGAGCTTGAGTTCGGCTTCGAGCTGCGCGACGGTCGGCTCTCCCGCCAGCAATTGCAGCAGATTCAGCAACGCGTGGCGCGGCGCGCTGACGCGGCGAGTGGTGGAAGTCTGTGCGCGCGCGAAGAAGTAACCCTGAAAGCGATCGAAGCCGAGTCCCTGCGCCGTTTCGAAATCGGCTTGCGCGTCGATGCCCGAGGCGACCAGCAGCTTGCCCGCCGACTTGAGCACGCTCGCCAGTTTCGGCAGCAGCGCGCGCGGCGCCTGCGTGAAATCGATCTTGACGACTTCCGCGTACGGCAGCAGTTTGGCGAAGGCTTCGTTGGGCTGCGTCACCTCGTCGAGCACGAAGCGATAGCGGCGCCCGTGCAACTGGACGATGCGCGCGACCAGCGCCTCGTCGACCTCGATCGTGGGTGCGAGTTCGAGCATGAAGCGCTCGGCGGGCAGGTGCAGGATCGCGTCGTCCAACAGCATCTCGCGGCTCACGTCGACATACGCCGGATGCCCGGTCAGCGCACCGCGCACCGCGCCCTGCAGCAGACCGTCGATAATGGCTCGCGCCACGAGTTGCGCGGGATCTGGCGCGCGGCCCGGCGCGGCCTCGGCGTCCGCGTCGTTGTCCGCCTCGTGGTCCGCGGCGGCCCGTGCGGCTTCTATCATCGCCGCGGTCCATTGCGGCGCGCGCACCTTGATCTCGTAGCCGCACAGCATGCCGCCCCGATTCAGAATCGGCTGACGCGCGAAGCTGGCATTCAATTGCGCATCGTCCGCGGCGCCCGTCTGGCCCGGATTCCCGATTGCGATGGTGGTCATTGTGCTCCCCCGCTGAGCGCCTTCGCGGCGCCTACTACAGTATTCTGGTTTTCGCTCCACCGTTAGCGCATGGCCCGAGACATGAAGCCGCTGGCGCCCGCGATGTGCACGGCGATTTTATCGCAGGCCGCCATGCGCGGACACGCCTATGAAGCAATATCTCGAAATAATTGGAGAAGTGTCCGAAAGATTTCCGGCACGAAATCGCCGATACTCTTGTGCAGTGCAGAAGCGTTCCAACCGCGTTTAACCACCGAGGAAAAACATGGACGTCAAAAGCGTGCTGTCAAATGCCTTCGCGATGCCGATCACCAGCCCGGCGTTTCCCATGGGCCCGTACCGGTTCATCAATCGCGAGTTTCTGATCATCACCTACCGCACCGATCCGGACAAATTGCGCGCCGTGGTGCCCGAGCCGCTCGAAATCGGCGAGCCGCTGGTGCATTACGAGTTCATTCGCATGCCGGATTCGACCGGCTTCGGCGACTATACGGAAAGCGGCCAGGTGATTCCGGTCTCGTATCAGGGCGTGGCGGGCGGCTACACACTGGCCATGTATCTGGACGACCACCCGCCGATCGCCGGCGGCCGCGAATTGTGGGGTTTTCCGAAGAAGCTCGCCAACCCGGTGCTCGCCGTCCACACCGACACGCTCGTCGGTACGCTCGACTACGGTCCGATCCGGATCGCCACCGGCACGATGGGCTACAAGCATCGCCAGCTCGATCTCGCGCAGCAAAAAAAACGCCTTGAAACGCCGAACTTCCTGCTCAAGGTGATTCCGCACGTGGACGGCACGCCGCGTATCTGCGAGCTGGTGCGCTACTACTTGCAGGACATCGATCTGAAAGGCGCATGGACCGGGCCGGCAGCACTCGAACTGGCGCCGCACGCGCTCGCGCCGGTCGCGGCGTTGCCGGTGCTGGAGGTGGTCGAGGCGCGTCATCTGCTTGCCGACCTGACGCTCGGTCTCGGCGAAGTGGTATTCGATTATCTCGATCAGCCGGAAGCGAATACACGCTGATCGATCCACAGTTTCCGCGCGGTATCGGTGGGCGCGCGCGTCGTCCCTCAAATGCAAACGGCCGCGATTTGCGGCCGTTGCATCAGAGCAAGCGAGAACGCGCGAGACACGCGAAGCCTTACTTCAACACGACCTTCACGTCGAAGTACTTGGCTGCGAAGCGGTCGATCGTGCCGTCCGCCTTCAGTTCCTTGAGCGCCTGGTTCAGCGCGTCTTTCAGTGCCTTGTCGCCCTTGCGGATGCCGAAGCCCACACCCGCGCCGAGCAGCTTCTCATCGGTGACAGCCGGACCGGCAAAGTCGAAGCCGGCGCCTTGCGGCTTCTTCAGAAAGCCCTTCGACGCGGCTTCCGCGTCCTGGAACGCGGCGTCCAGACGCCCCGAGGCGAGGTCGGCGTAAATCTGGTCCTGCGTCTGATACGGCACGACGTCCACGCCCGCCGGCGCCCAGCGCGCCTTCGCGTAAGTTTCCTGAATCGTGCCCTGCAGCACGCCGACATGCTTGCCCTTGAGCGAAGCCGGCGTCGGCAGCAGACCGCTGCCCTTCTTCGCGATCATCTGATTCGGGATCGTGTAGATGGGATCGGTGAAATCGATCGCCTGGCGGCGCTGTTCCGTGATCGTCATGTCCGAGTTGATCGCGTTGAACTTGCGCGCCTGCAAGGCCGGGATCAGACCGTCGAACGAGTTCTCGACCCACACGCATTTGGCCTTCAGCTTCGCGCACACGGCATTGCCGACGTCGATGTCGAAACCTTGCAGTTCGCCCGACGGCGACTTCGATTCGAACGGCGCATACGACGCCTCGACGCCGAAATGCACTTCCTTGATATCGGCAGCCGATGCGGTGCCGGCCGTGGCCGTGGCCGTCGCGAACAGCGCGAGCGCAGCCATGTTTCGCCAATTCATCTTCATTGCGGGTGTTCCTCTACGGTATTGAACAAGACGGAGCCGAATCCAGGCAAGCATGATTGCCGCGCCAAAATTGCGATTCAAACTCGTGCGGCCGGCGTGATGCAGCGCAACAGCCGCGAGGCCGCGATTGTACAGGCTTCGTTTTCCGCCTCTGTAGGCGCGCCGCTCGGCGCGTGGTCGAGCGAGCGCCGCGGGCGGCAGGTGCAAAGGTGTAAGTAGGTGTCGCGTTCAGGCAAACCCGCGCGCAATGTCGCGGGCATCCGCGTGAACTACACGAGCTTCGAGAGCGTGTCCTGTGTCGTTTCAACGACCATCAGGCCGGCGCGCAAACCGGGCTTGACCGTCGCATTCGGGAACACGAGACGCTCCTCGTCGTGCCGCACGACATAGCGATACTCGCCGTCACGCGCGAGCACCGTGTCTTTCGCGAACGGCGTGAAATTGGCGACGTCGGCCGCGACCAGCAGTTCGAACGCGTCGCTCTGCTTGGTGATCTGGTCGATCACCGTGAACGCCCTCGGCATGTCCGCGCGCACCTCGCCCCGCATGCCGGCCACGAGGTGACGCACCGCATGATCGGCGCCAGCGAAACGCGTCAGATCGTTCTGACCGAACGGACGCACCTTGCCGAGTTCCAGCGTGCACGCCTGAGCACCGCACGCTTGTGCGGTGAAATGCGAATACGTGTTGCCCTTGGTGGTGTGCAACAGCACCGCACTGATGCGCGCCTCGCCGAGCCACGCGAACATCGCACGCGAAAACGGTTTGCCGGTGTGCGGCAGCAACGCGAATTGCTCGAAGGCGGACGCGCGGATTGCCGTATGCATGTCGATATGCCAGCGCGCGCCGGGATCGCTCGGCGCGGCCGCGAAGAACTGCGTCGCGGCCTGCTCCAGCGCTGCCGCACGCGGCGCCTCGTAGCTGTGCGGCACCTGCAGATGACGGCCACTGAAGAGGCGGTTCAGATCGTCGTCGCGGTAACGGCAAGCTTCGCGCATGGCGTCGACGTTGCCGAGAATCACCAGCAGGCGGCAGGTCAGCGCGGCTGTGCCACGCGCGATGTCGCGCACGAGAAACGCCAGCAACTCGATCGGCGCGGTCTCGTCGCCGTGCACGCCGGCGGAGACGAGCACACTGCGCGTGCCCTCTTCCCGCGCCGCGGGCTCCATCAGCAATACGCCGTCGTCCAGCCACGACCAGCGTACACCACCGGCGCACGTGCCCTGTGCTTCCTGCTCGGCCGGCCGCGTGCCCGCCAGCGTGTAGGCGAGGAAATCGTCGAGCAGCGAAACCGGCATATCGCGCTCAGCGCTGGAAGTCATACAGCGAACCCAGGCCGAGAATCTGCGTCAGTTCGTCGAGCGCGGTACGCGACTCGGCGAGCAAGTGTGGATCGGTCAGATCGGCCGGCGCGAGGCGGTCGCGATAATGTTTCTCGATCCACGCATCCAGACGGCCGAACAACGTGTCGTTGATCCACACGCCTTGCGTTACTGCCGCGCGTTCCGCGTCGTCGAGCACCACACGCAGACGCAGGCACGCCGGCCCGCCGCCGTTCTTCATGCTTTCGCGCAGATCGAACACCAGCACGTCGTCGATCGGGCCCGTGTGCGCGGTCAGTTCGTCGAGGTAGGCGGCCACGCGCGGGTTTTCGCGGCATTCCTGCGGCACCACCAACACCTGCTTGCCATCCGGGCGCGTCAGCAGCTGGCTGTTGAACAGATACGAAGTGACGGCATCGGCCACGCTCACCTGCGCGTCCGGCACTTCGATCACATTGAACTCCGCCTTCAGGCCGGAGAGCTTCGCACGCAATTCGTCGTAGACGGCATTCTGTTCGACGAACGCCAGTTGATGGCAGAACAGCGTATTGCGATTGCCGACCGCGATCACGTCGTTGTGGAATACGCCGGCGTCGATCACGTCGGGATTCTGCTGCGCGTAGACCGTAGCCGCGTCGGCCAGACCATGACGATGCGCGACGGCACGGCTCGCTTCAAACGTTTGACGCGCAGGGAAGCGCTTCGGCTCCGGTCCGCGACGATACTCGCTGCGGCCGTACACGAAGAATTCGACGCCACGTGTGCCGTATTCCGAGCAAAAGCGCGTGTGATTCGCCGCGCCTTCGTCGCCGAGCGCCGGCGTGCCGGGCAGCGCCTCATGCACCGCGAAACGGTCGGCGTCGCTGAAAATCGCGCGCAGCGTGCGGCGCGTCGATTCATGTTCGATCGCGCGATGCAGCTTGCTGCACAGATTGGCCGGCGTGAAATGCACACGGCCGTCGTGCGTATCCGCGGATGGGCTCACCGTTGCCGCATTCGCAGTCCACATGGCCGAAGCCGAACTCGCCGCGGCCAGCAACTCGGGCGCGTCTCTCGCCACGCGCGCGATCACCGTGGCGTCGTCGCCGGAAAAACCGAGCTCGCGCAACAGACGCATCGACGGCCGCTCCTGCGGCGGCAGCACGCCCTGATGAAAACCGAGATCGGCCAGTTGCTTCATCTTGCGCAGGCCTTGCTTGGCCGCGGCCTTCGGATTCGCAACCGACTTCTCGTTGTTCTGCGACGCGACGTTGCCGAACGACAGCCCCGCGTAGTTGTGCGTCGGGCCGACCAGGCCGTCGAAATTGGCTTCAGTGGCTTGCATCGTCGATCCTTAGAATTGAAGGCCCGGCGAGACGCTCGCGGGCATTTGCAGTTGCGCGCTTTCGACGGAAGCCATCGGGAACGCGCAGTAGTCGGCGGCGTAATATGCACTCGGCCGGTGATTGCCCGAGCGGCCCGGCCCGCCGAACGGCGCGCCCGACGAAGCACCGTTGGTCGGCCGGTTCCAGTTGACGATGCCGGCGCGGATCGTGCGCTGGAAGTGCGTCCAGAGCGCTTCGTCGTCGGCGAGCAGGCCGGCGGAGAGGCCGAACTCGGTGTCGTTGGCCTGCTCCAGCGCTTCGTCGAAACTGCCGTAGCGGATGATTTGCGCCAAAGGCCCGAAGTGTTCTTCGTCCGGCAGGTTCTTCACGGCGGTCACGTCGAGAATGGCCGGCGTCACGAAGCCGAGATTCGGATCGCGCTGCTCCATTTTCAGCAGCGCTTTCGCGCCGTCGGCCAGCAGGCGTTCCTGCGCGGCGACGAGTCGCGAGGCCGCGCGCGCCGAAATCACCGCGCCCATGAACGGCTGCGGATCGGCGTTATATTCGCCGACGCTGATGCGCGAAGTGACCTCGGTGAAGCGTTCCATGAAGCGATCGCCCTGAGCGTCGTTCGGCACGAAAATGCGGCGCGCGCAGGTACAACGCTGCCCCGCCGACAGAAACGCCGACTGGATCGTGTGATGCACGGCGGCGTCGATATCGGCCACCGGCCCGATCACGAGCGGATTGTTGCCGCCCATTTCCAGCGCCAGCACGATCTCCGGGCGGCCGCCGAACTGTTTGTGCAGCAATGTTCCGGTATCCGAACTACCTGTGAAGAACAGGCCGTCGATCTGCCGGTGATTGGCCAACGCAATGCCAGTGTCTTTTTCGCCTTGCACGAGGTTCAGCACACCTGCCGGCAAACCGGCGTCGCGCCAGATCTGCACCGTGAGCGCGGCCACGCCCGGTGCCAGTTCGGACGGCTTGAACACGACCGCATTACCCGCGATCAGCGCCGGCACGATATGGCCGTTCGGCAGATGCCCCGGAAAGTTATACGGCCCGAACACGGCCACCACGCCATGCGGACGATGGCGCAGCACGGCCGTGCCGTCCGCCATGGCCGAACGCTTCTCGCCGGTGCGCTCGTTATAGGCCTGAATCGAAATCTCGACCTTCGCCGCCATCGAAGCAGCTTCAGTGCGCGCTTCCCACAACGGCTTGCCGGTTTCGCGGCCGATCGCTTCCGCCAGCGCTTCCTTGCGTTCGGTGACGAGCGCAGCGAAGCGGCGCACCACGGCGCAACGTTCGTCGAGGCTCAACGCCGACCACGTGGCGAAGGCACGGCGCGCGCTGCGCACCGCGCGGTCCACGTCGTCAGCCGAGGCGCTGTTGCCTTCCCACACCGCCGCGCCCGTGCCCGGGTTGCGCGACGCGAATGCGGGTCCTGTGCCGGCGGCCCATTCGCCGTCGATGAAAAGCTCGCTCATGATCATCCCTGTTTATGTTTCTGCGGCAGCACGCGCACGAGGTCGCCTGCCTTGACGTCGAGCGCCGCGGCCTCGGCCGCGCTCAGACGGAACACGCCGTCCTGCGGCACGCCCGCCACCACGCCGACGCGAAAATCGCCCAACGACGTATTCGACACCATCGATTTCGGCCCGTCCTGCGGCGCGCCCGAAGTGCTTGCCGCGCCGATTTCGACCGGCACCACCACGCTCTCGCGCACCGTGCGCAAGTCGGCGATATGGCATTCGAGAACCGGACCCGCGTCGAAGATATCGACGTGATTCTCGTAGCGCAGCCCTTCCGCTTCGAGCATGCGACGCGCCGGAATCGTGTCGTTATGCGTGAGGCCCACGCAGTCCTGCGCCTCTTGCGGCAACAACTCGACATACACCGGATAGCGCGGCATCAACTCGGCGAGAAAAGCCTTGCGGCCGTGCGAACTCAGGTAGTCCGCCGCGTTGAAGTCGATCTGGTAGAAATGCGAGCCGACCGCGCGCCAGAACGGCGAGGTGCCTTCCGCGTCGAAATGGCCGCGCAATTCCGCGCACAAACGCTGCGGAAAGCGCTCGCGAAACTGCGCGAGAAACATGAAGCGCGACCGCGACAGCAAGCCGCCCACGCCGCTCGTGCGGTAACGCGGACTCAAAAACAGCGAGCACACTTCCGCGTAACCCGTCAGGTCGTGCGAAATGTTCAGCGCGCGCATGCGCGTCCAGATGCCGAGGTCCTGGCTCGCATGCACCACCGTGCTCACGCGATAGTTGTAGAACGGCTGCTGCAGGCCCACCGCGGTTTCGATTCCGCACACGCCGGCGACGTCGCCCGTATCCGTGTCTTCCATCACGAAGAAGTAGCCGGCTTCGTACGGCTCGGCCTTGTCTTCCATCGTGCGGCGCGCGCGTTCCACGCGTGCCGCGAGTGCCTCGCGGTCCGGCTTGAAGGTGGTCAGTCCCGGGCCGGTTTCCTGCGCGAGCCGCATGAGCGCGTCCACATCGCCTCGTTGCACAACGCGAACCACGATCATCGTGCGTCTCCCGATTGTTCGTCCTGCTGCGACTGGTGCAACGGCACGCAGCGCACCGTGTCGCCCTCCTGCACGCCGAGCGCGGCACGCGCCGCTTGCGGCAACGGCGCGCCGGCTTCCTTGCCCGCCGCCAGTTCGCCAAGCACGCAACGGAACTCGCCGTCCGCGCCGTTATGCGCGATCAGATACATCGCACCGTTAGCCGCCACGTTGCTCTCGCGCACCTCGCGTGTTTCGTTGCGCGTGACGCAGGCGCTGCGATCCACTTGCGCGGTCAGCACTGGCCCCGCGTCGAAAATATCGACATAGCGATCCGTCTCGAAGCCTTCCTCAAGATGAATGTCATAGGCGAGCAAGGCTTTCGAATCCGGCTCGCCGAGCACGCGCTGCGCCGCTTCCGGCAGCAACGGCACATAGATGGGATACGTGGGCATCACTTCAGCGATGAAGGTGCGGCTGCGGCCACCCGATTCGATCTCGATGTCGGCGAAGTCGCGGCCGAAAAACTTGCGCCCCACCGCTTCCCAGAATGGCGACACGCCGTTCTCGTCGGTGACGCCGAGCAGCAGCGAAAACACCTCCGGCGTAAAGCGCTTGCGATTGGCGGCGATATACATCATCCGGGCACGCGACATCAGATGCGCGGCGGCGTCGCCACGCAGCGACGGGTCGATGTAATAACCCGCGAGGCGGCTCTTGCCGGTCAGTTCATGCGACATGGTCAGCGCGTGAATCTTGCGGTTCACATGCAATTCGCGCGACGCATGAATCAGCGCGTCGTTGCGAAACGCGTAGAACGGGTCCGAATAACCGGCCGCGGCGACGATGCTCGCCGTGCCCATCAGCTTGCCGCTCAGCGCATCTTCGAGCACGAACAGATAGAACTCCTCGCCCGGAAAATCGACCTCCGCGCGAAACGAGTCTTCCGACAACGCGACGCGCGCTTCGAGCGCGCGCCGGTCGTGCGGCAGGGAATGCAGCACCGGTTGCGCGGTGCGCGCCATATGCTCGAGCGCGTCGAGATCGGCGAGGCGGCCTGGGCGTACAAAGAGCATCATCGTTCCTGTTGAATGTGGCGCGTGATCAATGCTGCGGCTCAGTGCGACGCCGCTTCAGCTTTCGCGCCGACGATACCTTCGATCGCCTGGGTCAGACGCGCGAAGCCCTCGTTCATGTCGTCGAGCGGCATGATCAGCGACGGCACGAAACGCAGCACGTCAGGACCGGCCATCAGCATGATCACGCCATGCTGGCCGGCGGCCGTGACGAAGTCTTTCGCGCGGCCCTTGAAGGCATCGGTCAGTTCCGCACCGATCAACAGGCCCCTGCCGCGCACTTCCTTGAACAGGCCGAAGCGATCGTTGAGCTTCGCGAGGTGGCCCTTCAGCGCAACGCTACGCGAACGCACGCCTTCGAGCACCTTCGGATCGCTGACCAGTTCGACGACCTTTTCGGCGATCGCCGCGCCGAGCGGATTGCCGCCGTACGTCGTGCCGTGCACGCCGACCTTGAAATGCGCGGCCAGTTCGGCGGTGGTCAGCATTGCGCCGATCGGGAAGCCATTGCCGAGCGCCTTGGCCGTGGTCAGGATGTCCGGCGTCACGCCGGTTTCCTGGTACGCGTAGAAATAGCCGCTGCGGCCCACACCCGTTTGTACCTCGTCAAAAATCAGCAGTGCGCCATGCTGATCGCAGGCTTCACGCAGTGCCTGCAGAAACGCCGGATCCGCCGGGATCACGCCGCCTTCGCCCTGAATCGGCTCGACGATCACCGCGCAGGTTTGCGCGCCGATGGCTTTCTTCGCCGCTTCGATATCGTTGTACGGCAAGTGGGTGATGCCGGCCGGCACCGGGCCGAAGCCTTCCGAATACTTCGGCTGCCCGCCGACGCTCACCGTGAAGAACGTGCGGCCGTGGAACGACTGCGTAAACGAGATGATTTCGATCTTGTCGGCGCCGTGGCGATCGAACGCGACGCGGCGTGCCAGCTTCAACGCGGCTTCATTCGCTTCCGCGCCCGAGTTGGCGAAGAATGCGCGGTCGGCGAAAGTCAGCTCTTCGAGGCGTTTGGCCAGACGCAGCACCGGCTCGTTGGTGTAGCCATTGCCGATGTGCCACAGCTTGCCGCCCTGATCGTGCAGCACTTTCAGCAGTTCGGGATGCGCATGACCGAGCGCAGTGACGGCGATGCCGCCGGCGAAGTCGATATAGTCGCGGCCTTGCGTATCCCAGACGCGTGAGCCGAGACCGCGATCCGGCACGAAGGCGGCGGGAGAAAACACCGGCACCATGACTTCGTCGAAGGTCTGGCGTGTCACTGTCAGGTCGTTCATGGCAAATCCTCGTTACAGGTGAGAGGTAATACAGCTAGTGTAGGTAACTGCGCCCGATACGTCTTGCGCATACGCGACGCTTTCTATGAGCTTCCACGCGAGCGGGCGGCGTTCGGTGAATGGGCGACGGGCTTGAATCCGCGCTTTGAGCCCTTGCCTCAGGCCGCGCTTTGGGCCTCATTTTGGCCCTGCCTCCGGCCGCGCTTTGGGTCTCGTTTCAGCCCTTGCCGCGGTCCGCGCCTTGGCCCGCGCTTCAGTCCACCTGATCCGGACGCTCGATCAGCGCGCCCGGCCGCGGCTCGCTGGCCGCGGCGCCGCTCGCGCCGGTCTGCTTGTCGATCCAGTTGCGACGATCCTCTCGCGGTGTGACACCAAAGCGTTCGCGGTACGCATTCGAAAAGTGCGCCGCCGACGAAAACCCGCAAGCGAGACTGATCTGCACCACCGATTTGCTGGTGCGCTGCAATTGCGTGCGCGCTTTGGAAAGCCGCAGCCCCAGATAGTATTTGGACGGCATCGAGCCGAGATACTGGCGAAAGAGGCGCTCCAGTTGCCGCCGTGACACGCCGACCAGACCCGCGATCTCGTCGGTGGTGAGCGGATCTTCGATATTCGCTTCCATCAGCAGCAAGGCGTCGTTCAGGCGCGGATGGCGCTCGCCCGGCGCGGTGACGAACGGAATGCGCTGACGCTCCTCGCCCGCGCGCAACGCGCCGACGCCGAGCGTATCCGCAATGCGATCCGCGAGTTCGGGGCCGTGCTCGCGGCCGATCATCGCCAGCATGAAGTCGACGGTCGCCTGGCCGCCCGCGCAGGTGGCGCGATCGCGGTCGATTTCAAAGATCTGCTGCGTGACGATGGAGCGTTCGAACTGCTCGGAGAACTGCTGATAGGTTTCCCAGTTGACGCTCACGCGGTAGCCGGACAACTGCCCTGCCATGGCGAGCCACCACACGCCGTGGTGAATGCCGGTGACGAGCGGCGTGCGCTGACCGACCCGCGAGAGGCTGGCGAGAAAGAGGCGATAGTCGGCGAACTGCTGAAACCGCTCGCTGACGATGATCAGCCAGTCGCACGCGATCGCGTCGCCGAAAGCGGCATCGGCCGGCCATTGCGCGCCGCCCGCGAGCGGCACCGCGCGGCCGTCCCACGAGCACACCTGCACGCGGTAGAGCGCGCGGCCGTCGATTTCATTGGCGAGATTGAGGGCGTCGACAATCGGCCCGACGCCCGACATCGACACGGGCGGCAAGGCGACGATAGCGACTTGCGTGGTGCGAGCCGGGCTGGACGTGCGAGCCATCGCTGAAACGGATTAAACGCTACGGCGCGAGCCGCGCGTTACTTCAGGCTGCCGGAAAGGAACTGCTTGAGCCGCTCGCTGCGCGGCGCGCTCAGGACTTCCGCGGGCAGGCCTTCTTCTTCGGTGCGGCCTTGATGCAGGAACATCACATGGTTCGACACGTTGCGCGCGAAACCCATTTCGTGCGTGACGACGATCATGGTGCGGCCTTCTTCGGCGAGCTTCTGCATGACCTTCAGCACTTCGCCGACGAGTTCGGGGTCCAGCGCAGAAGTCGGTTCGTCGAACAGCATCACGTCGGGGTTCATGGCCAGCGCGCGGGCAATCGCCACACGCTGTTGCTGACCGCCCGACAGATGCGACGGATACTGCTTTTCGAGGCGCGGTGCAAGACCGACCTTCTCGAGATACTCACGCGCGCGGTCTTCGGCTTCCTTGCGCTTCAGACCCAGAACATGAATCGGCGCTTCGATGATGTTCTCGATCACGTTCATGTGCGCCCACAGGTTGAAGTGCTGGAACACCATGGCGAGCTTCGTGCGGATGCGCTGCAACTGCTTGTGATCCGCGACTTCGAGATTGCCGGCGCGGTCGGTTTTGGTCTTCACCGCTTCGCCGTCGACGACGATCTGCCCGGCGTTCGGCCGCTCGAGAAAATTGATGCAGCGCAGAAAGGTGCTCTTACCCGACCCGCTCGCACCGATAATGCTGATCACGTCGCCCTTGTTCGCGTTGAGCGACACGCCCTTGAGCACCTCGTTGTCGCCGTAGCGCTTGTGGATGTCCTGTACGGCGAGCTTGCAAGCTTCGGTTTGAGTCGTGTGGAGCAAGATGCTCTCCCTTTGAAAATACGGATCAATCTTCATGACGGCGCGCGACTGCCGCGCCGCCCACTGCAAACACGGCGCGTTTCAATGCGTGCGCACCGCGAGATAGCCCAGCCAATGGCGCTCGGCGCGGCGGAACAGCGCCACCAGCACGAACGACACCACCAGATAGATCAGCGCCGCGAGGCCGAACGCGTCGAACGACTGGTAAGTGGCCGAGTTCGCGTCGCGCGCCACCTTCAGGATGTCCGGCACCGTGGCCGTGAAAGCGACCGTGGTGGCGTGCAGCATCAGGATCACTTCGTTACTGTACAACGGCAAGGCCCGGCGCAGCGCGGACGGTATCACAATGCGGCGGTACATCGTGAACCAGCTCATGCCATAGGCGCGCGCCGCTTCCACTTCGCCGTGCGAGGTCGAACGAATCGCGCCGGCGAAAATTTCCGTGGTGTACGCGCAGGTGTTCAACGCGAAGGCGAGAATCGCGCAGTGAAAACCGCTGCGGAAAAACGCGTCCAGCAGTTGATGCGAGCGCACGAATTCGAGGCTGTACATGCCGGTGTAGATGAGCAGCAGTTGCACGTACAGCGGCGTGCCGCGAAACACGTAAGTGTAAAGACGCACCGGCGTGGAGAGCCAGCGCTTCTTCGACACGCGCGCCACCGCCAGCGGAATCGCCGCGCAGAAGCCGATCCCGACCGACGCCACCAGCAGCCACAGCGTGACCGCGAGACCGGAGATGCGCTGGCCGTCCCAGTAGAGAAACGCGCGCCAGAATTCATTGAGAATGTCGATCATGGTCTTAAAGCTCCGCGTGCCGCACACCGATCGAATAGCGCTTTTCCAACCAGATCAGCACGAGATTCGAAGCGGTGGTGATCGCCAGATAGATCAGCGCGGCGACCAGGATGAAGAAAAACATGTTGAAGGTGCTTTTGCCGGCGTCCTGCGCTGCTTTGACGACGTCGGCGAGACCGATGATCGACACCAGCGCAGTGGCCTTCACCAGCACCTGCCAGTTGTTGCCGATGCCCGGCAGCGCGAAACGCATCATCTGCGGAAACAGGATGCGCGTGAATACGCGCGCGCCGCTCATGCCGTACGCGCTGCCCGCTTCGAGCTGGCCGCGCGGCACGGCGAGAAAAGCGCTGCGGAAGGTCTCGGTGAAGTACGCACCGTAGATGAAGCCGAGCGTCAGCACGCCGGCCACGAACGGATCGATATCGAACTGCGGGAGATTGAGCGCGTCGGTGAGATTGTTGACCGCGATCTGGATGCTGTAGAACAGCAGCAGCATCAGCACGAGGTCGGGCACCGAGCGGATCAGCGTCGTGTAGCCGGTCGCGATTGCCCGCAGCGGGCGGTTGAACGAAAGTTTCGCCGCCGCGCCCGCGAGACCGAGCAGCACGGCGGCCGCCAGCGACAGGACGGACAGCTCGATCGTCTGGATCGTGCCGGCCAGCAACACCGGGCCAAAGCCGTATAGGAACACGCGTGTCTCCATCCAGGTTGTTTGAGGATGTCTCGGACGGTGTCGGCTCATGCCTGCCCGACTCGTCCAGCATGGCGCGGAGTCTCGCAAGCGAAAATTAAATTCTCAAAGGCGCGCGGGCGTTTTGCTGCAACGCAACAGAGCGGCCTTTGGCGCATCGCGCGGCGTGCAGGGCTTGGTTTTGAGGGTTGTGGGAATTTGTAAGACAGGCAGCGCGCGGCGAGCACCGCCGCGATCTAGCAAGTTTCGGGTCGCTTTTTCGATAGACCGCAGACCGCCGGAACGCCCTAATCGATGCCCAGGCGCGCCCGAATCGCCGGCAGCATGTGCTCCACCGCCGCGCGCCCCTCCTCGATGGCAGGCGCCGCGCGATGAAAATCGAAGATCCCCATGCCGCCCAGCCGCGGCTGGATCAGAATGTCCGCCGGTTCGCCCGCCAGACGGCTGCGCGTAATCCGCACCTGCATGATGTCGATGCTTTGTGCGATCGAACTCAGCATGGACGGCACGCGCGCGCTCGGCGCGGGCGGCACGCGCACGTCGTCCGTGACGCGCGCATCGGCGGGCGCGAGCCAGCGTGGCCAGGGCTTGCCGTTGCGGCGTAGCGCGACCGCCTGAGGCTCGGCCGGGTCGATGGCCGGCGTATCGACCACCGCGCCGCCGAAATCGCGGCCGTTCAGGATATCGTTGTTCAGATCGACAGCGATCACGCAGTCCGCGCGCATGCCCCGCGCCACCGAAACCGGCACCGGGTTGCTCAAACCGCCGTCCACCAGCCACACACCGTTGTGCCACACCGGCGTGAAAATGCCGGGAATCGCAATCGATGCGCGCACCGCCTCGACCACGCTGCCGTCCTGCAACCAGCTTTCGCGGCCCGAGTCGAGTTCGGTCGCGACCGCCGCGAACGGCATGTTCAACTGCGCGATCGAACGGCCGTTGAACTTGTCGGCGAACAACTGGATCACCTTGCGCCCGCCGAGCAGGCCGCCCGAAAGCCGCAGATCGAGCAGGCGCACCACCGTCTGCCAGGTGAGCCGCGAGACCCACTCTTCCAGCCAGTCGAGATCGCCGTTCGCATACACCGCGCCCACCAGCGCGCCGATCGACGTGCCGCAGACCACATCGGGCCGGATGCCCGCATCGTGCAGCGCGCGAATCGCGCCGATATGCGCCCAGCCGCGCGCGGCGCCGCCCCCCAACACCAGCCCGATCCGGCTGTATCGACGTCGACGTATCATGATCTTCCCCGCTTGCTCTCTTTTATCACTCACCGCTATCGCCCACGAATCACGTCAGAGCGCGATGTCGTGTACACCTTCTGATACTGGTCGAAATGCACGTTGAAAATCCCTTCTTCGGTCACGCCGCCTTCGCGCCACTTCCAGCTCCACACGGTTTCCGGCTTGAGCGGAAACACCGCGACCTGGCCGGGCTTGCCGAGCAGGCGGCGCACTTCGTCCTCGCTCATGCCAATGCGGATCTTCGCGAAGTTGGCCGCCGTGAGCACCTGCGTGATGGCCTGCAATTTACCGTCGCGATCGATGTCGACCATGTACGTATTCAAGCCTTGCGGGCCGCGCGGATACTCGAAGCGTTTCGAACCGTCGGTGAAGGTGCGCTCGGTTTCCGGCTTGCCCATCTGGTCGCGGATCTGCGCCTCGGTCGTGACGCCCGGCGTCATGCCCTTGAGCAGTAACGCGTCCGGTTTGACGGCGTTGAAGAATTCCTTGAGTTTTTGCACGGCGCGGTCGCTCTGTTGGTCGTCGCAACCGGTCAACGCGACGGACGCGGCCAGCATGGCGACAGTAAGCAGTTTCAGGCTCACAGCGGATTTCCTGTTCGGATGTGGTCCGCGAAGGCCCGCATCCTGTTGTGTAGTGTCCGCTACAGGATAACCGCGCACGGGCAAAACCGCGAGCGGGCGCCGCACGGCGGTGTGCGCAGTCGCACAGGGTGCGCAACGGTGACGTAGGCAGAGGCGGAAACGGATGCCGCGAAGGCGGAGTTAGAAGCTGCGGAGTTAGAAGCCGCGCGGCGAAGTCGGCGACGGCGGAAGGCCACGCGAAGCCGAGGCTCCGGCCGTACGGGCGACGCCCGGGCCAAGCGCGAAAGCCGCGCGCGCAAAACGATGGCCACAAGCAAAAAGGCGACGCTGTGCAAAGCGTCGCCGGGTCGGTCGATACGGTCGACCGGGAAAGTGAAATCGGCCGTCCGGCCGACTGAAAACGAAGCGCCCTGGACGACGCGCAGCGGTCTGGTCCCGGACGAAGCGGTGAGCAACCTTGGCTGCTCACCTCGCGCCATCGCCGGAATGACAAACCGCTGCTTGACTGGCCGCCCTGGTCCCTCGATAAGCCTTCCAAGTGCAGCTAATTTAAACGGATTGGCGGATTTAGACGAGAGCGCGTTTACACCGAATCGGCAGATGATTTGCGTTGAGTGGCAACGCTTTCACAGGAATGCCGACGGCGCGCGCGCAGCGCGCGAGATTGGCATGCGGGAATTCAGCCGTGCGGTCGAGGTGCGCGACGCTTGCGGCGAACTCGTTCATGAGTTGCGTCAGCAAGCGTCGAATGCATGGCTATCGAGCGGGCGATGACGCCGTGTCACGGCGCTGTCGGCAATCACGGGCATTCATGCGCAAACGCCTGTCGGCCGCATCAAGGCAAAGGGAAACTGCGGTCGAAGCTCGGCCGCACGTCCAGATGCGCGCGGATCACATTGGCCGCTTCGTAAGTGTCCGCCGTGCGCTGCTGCGCGGCCACGACGCTGTCGTCGATCGCCACCGGATGCACCTGGCCGCGCTGATAGACGGTCTTCAGCACCTCGGGCGGCAAACCCGTAACGCGCGACTGCATCGCCGCGACCTCGTCGGGATGCGAGAGCGCCCAGCGCTGGCCGATCGCTACGCGCCGCAAAAAGTCGGCGAGCTGCGTGCGCTTGTCGGCGATCGCGCGTTCTGTCGCCACCTGATAGCTGAGACCTTCCGAGAGGCCCACGCCGTTGGCGATGATGCGGTCGTGATCGCGCGCTTCGCCGAGCGCGGTGTACGGGTCCCACACCGACCAGGCGTCGACGCTGCCCGAGGCGAGCGCCGCTTTCGCGTCGGCCGGCGCGAGGAACACGAAGGTGACTTCGGCGAGCGGCACGTTGGCTTTCTTCAACGCGGCGAGCGCGAGGTAGTGGCCGATCGAGCCGCGCGTCGTGGCAATGCGTTTGCCCTTCAGACTCGCGGCGTCGTTCAGCGGCGAATGCGCGCCGACCACGATCGCCAGATCCAGCGGCGTCGAGCGTGTCGCCGCGACCGCTCTCACCCGCGCACCCGCGGCAAGGGCGAACACCAGCGGCGCATCGCCGAGACCGCCGACGTCGACCGCGCCCGCATTCAACGCTTCGCCGAGCGGCTGCGCGGCGGGAAAGTTGAACCATTCGATCTTGTACGGCAGGTCTTTCAACTGGCCGGACGCTTCGAGAATGCCGCGCGTTTGCAAGGACTGATCGCCGACCTTGAGCACAGGAACATCGGCCGCATAAGATGGCGCGGCGCATAGCGACGCTGACACCGCAAGCGCGGCAACGCCAGTCGGCAGCAACTTCACGCGTTGCATAACAGATCGGATTGCAGAAGAAAAACGAGAAGTCGTCATGGCAGCGCGTACATCGTCGCATCGAGTGGATTTGCAACGACGATAAGGCACGCCTTTGTATAAGACAAACGCATTATTCTGCTAAGCAAATATGCGAATTTTCTTCGGCGACAAGCGGTGAGCGCGAACCGATACGGGTATGATCGAGCGCATTCTTTCGCGCCATCATTGGTCACCGCTCATCATGAAGATCGACGAAATCGACGCCTACGTCACCGTGATTCGCTGTGAGTCGCTGCAGCAGGCGGCGCTCTCGCTCGGCCTCACGCAACCGGCCATCACGCGCCGTCTGCAAAATTTCGAAGAAGCGCTCGGCGTCGAATTGCTCGACCGTAATACGCGGCCGCTGAAGGCAACGGCCACGGGACGCATCGTCTATGAGCAATGCCGTGTGATCCAGCGCGAACTCGACGTGCTGCGCGAGATCGTCGCCGCCGACACGCCGCCGGTCGGCACGCTGCGCCTCGGCGTCGCGCAAACGATCGCCGATATCGCGCTCAGCGAAGCGATACGCGGCCTGAAAGGGGACTATCCCGGCCTGCAGGCGCGTGCCTCGACCGGTTGGGGCGGCCAGTTGCTGCAACGCGTCCAACAGGGCGAACTCGACGCCGCCGCGATCCTGCTGCCCAGCAACAAGACCTTCGACGAGGCGCTGTCGGCCCGCTCGCTTGGCCGCATCAAACTGGCCGTCGTCGCGCAGAAAGGCCTGCTGAAAAAACGTGCGCACACGCTGACGGAATGCCAGTCGATCGGTTGGGTGTTGAATCCGGACGGCTGCGGATTCCGCGACGGTTTACAGCGCGCGCTCACCGGCCTCGGGCTCGCTCTCAAGCTGAACCTGGAAACGCCCGGCACCGAGTTGCAGTTGCAACTCGTCGCCGACGGCAACGGTCTCGGTCTAGTGCCGCTACCGCTCCTGCAGGCGAGCGCTCATCCGAATGCGCTCGATATCGTCCCGATCAGCGACTTCAAGCCACTCATCGACATCTGGCTCGTGCAGCCGCGCGTGCTCGGCAAATTGCAGCAGCCTGTGGAGCGCTTCGGCGCCGCGATCGAGCGGCAGTTCAAGGAAGCGCGCGCGCAGCGCGCGGCCTGAAACGCGCGCGGCGCCCTGCTGTTTCGATTATCTGACTCGACTGCCGCTGCGAGCGTTGCGAGCACTTCGAGCACTCGCTGCAAGCCAGCCGCTCAGATCACGCGGAACCCATGCGTACCATCGCGCCCAAGCTGCGCGACAAGACCATATTCCCACTCCAGATACGCATTCATCGCCTCGCGCGCGTTATCCGTGCCCTCATAAGGACGCCGGTAGCGATCGATACGCGGCGACGCCAGTCGCGTCTCGCCGCTCTCGACGGGCAAGCCGGCCTCGATCCACGCCGCCGTGCCGCCGCTTAGCACCTGCACCGGCTTGCCGGTCAATGCCGCGACGTCAGGCGCCGCAAAACGCGCGAGCAGACTACTTCCGCAGGTCACCACGTAGCGCTGCGCATCGGGAAGCTTGAGCAGCGCCTTTTCCAGTTCGCCGCGAATCACGAACCACGCGCCGGGAATATGCCGCTTCACGTAATTGGCGCTGGTGGTGAAGTCGAGCACCGCCGTGCCCGGCGATTGCAACAGCGTGACGAGTTCAGCCGCGGAGATTTCGTCGGCATCGGGCGGCGTGGGCGCATGACGGGCGGCAGGCGCCGCACCTTTTTCGCCGAAGTCGGCGGCCGTCAACCCATCGACCACATACACGTCGACATTCATCTGCGCGAGCCACGACGCGGTCATGTTGGCGCGCACGCCGTCGTTATCCGCGAGGATCACGCGCGCGCCGCGCACCGGCGCGAACATATCGGTTTCCTGCACGAGCTGGCCGCCCGGCGCGCTACGAAAACCGGGCACGTGACCCGCTTCGTATTCTTCCGGCGTGCGCACGTCGAAACGATACACGGTGCGCACGGCTTCGCCGGCCCAGCGGCGCGCTTCGTCGCGTGAGGTGCGGCCCACTCTCGCGCGATCCGCCACCGTGCGCGCGGAATCGGCGGCGGCCAGACGCACCTTATCGTCGACGATCGGCTCGAAGCGGCGCGAACTGCCATGCGCGAGCGCCTGCCCGGCCAGCGTCCAGCCGATCGTGCCATTGCGCAGCGCCGCGACCGGATTCGGCACGCCTGCATTGATCAGCGACTGCGCGCCAATAATGCTGCGCGTGCGCCCCGCGCAATTGACAATGATCCGCGTAGCCGGATCCGGCGCGAGCTGGCGGGCGCGCAGCACCAGTTCGGCGCCCGGCACGCTGACGCTGCCGGGAATATTCATGGTGTGATATTCGTCGAAGCGGCGAGCGTCGAGCACCACCACGTCGGCTTCATGGTCGAGCAGCGCCTGCACCTGCGGCGCGGCGAGCGACGGCGTATGGCGCTCGCTTTCCACCAGTTCGCCAAATGCCTTGCTCGGCACGTTGACGTCCTGGAACAACTCGCCGCCGGCCTCGCGCCAGCCTTGCAAACCGCCTTCAAGCAGGGCGACGTCGGTATAACCCAACTCGGTCAAACGGCGCGCGGCGCGCTCGGCGAGCCCTTCACCGGCGTCGAACACCACAATCGGCACGGCCTGGCGCGGCAAACGCACCGGCGCGTCGAGTTCGAGCCGCGAAAGCGGCAGATTCGCTGCAAACAGCGGATGACTGCGGGCGTGCGGATCTTCCTCGCGCACGTCCACGAGCGCGATTTCCTCGTGCTCGAGCAGTGCGTAGCGCACATCTTCGAATGATCGGGTACGAAATGCCTGAACGAAACTCATGAGATCGGAGACTCCTTCGCTACATTCCAGATATTCGGCAAAACGTCGTTTGCGTAGCCGGAAATAAACAGCTTGCGGGCGGCGCCGCCCGGATAGACGGACCGTTTTACCGCGCCAATATTTGCACCGTACACGTGAATGCTGATCGACGTACGGTCACCAAAAGCGTTACTCACGCGATGGATATCGCCAATGCTCGGCGACACCGCATCCACCGCGCCGGCATCGAGCCGTTTTGCCGCACCCTCTTCCTCTAGCGCGCCGTCGGCGGTGACACGGTACCCCTGCGCAATTTCCGCGCCACACAGTACGCCGATCAGCCCCCCAGCCGACACGTAGCGGGAAATTGCTCAAACAAATGAGCGACACATGTTTATTCCCAACCTGCATACCAATTCGATTTTGAGACACCGGAGTCAGTAATATCTCGATCCTTACATGCCAATGAGGTGAACGAATGCCTTGGATCTACCGTCAGAACACCGGTCGAATCGAGCACGACGGCACTCTTGCCGGAGTCGGATATAGCGGGCGCGGGCGAGGAAAAAATAACCCGTCGCGACAAAACGAGGCCATGATCGGACCCATTGCGCGAGGAACCTGGACGATCGGCGCGCCATTTCCTCATCCACATGCCGGTCCTTACGCAATGCGACTCACACCGACTCACACCTTTACCTGGCACTGTTACCTACCGCCGCTCAGGCTTCATGGTTCACGGCGACAGCACCGCTCATCCGGGCGCTGCGTCCGACGGCTGCGTGATCGTCAATATCGTCACGCGCCGGTGCATCTGGGAAAGCGGCGACCATACGATCGCGGTGACCCTGTGAGGGCCGCCGCCATTGTGGCCATGCTGACGGCCCCTGCCCTGTGTTTCGCCGGCTCGCCTTCGCAATGCGCGAGTTGGCCAAAAAATATAACGCCGCTCATTCTGAAAAACGTCGGTATCACGGATCCGGTCAAAATTGACGACTCGAAAACCAAGGCAGTGCGGATCGCCTCGGAAAAAATCGGCAAAGACCTTTGGCGCGATGTCTACGACATCACCTTTTACGAACAAACCGGACACGCAATTGAGGTCATCACGTCAAGCGAAGCCAGTTCGGCAGAGTGCTCAATGTCCGATCCCGTCGTGTGGGTCGTGACGCAAAAAATCGACATCAAGTAGTCTGATCATTTCAGCCCTTTGCCAGTGCCGCAGACATGCTGCGAGCGCGCATCGCGAAAGGTTCAGGTGAGCACCTCGGGTTCGTGCTCGACCAGTCCTTCCAGCAGGCTCTGGAACGCGAACAGCGCGCCGCCCGCGCGGCCGACCTGCTCATGCGTGAGCGTGGCGATGTCGTGTGGAATCGCTTGCGGCGTGCCCGCGGCTTCAGCGAGCAGTTGCGCGTGGCACGCGTTGTCGAGCGCGATATACCACCACGCCGCGGCTTCCACGCTCGGACCGGCCGTGAGAATGCCGTGATTCTTCAGGATCACCGCTTTGCGCTCGCCGAGCGCGGCGGCAATGCGCGCGCCCTCATCGGTATCGAGCACGACGCCACGAAAATCGTCGAACAACGCGTGGTCCTGATAGAACGCGCACGAGTCCTGCGTCAGCGGATCGAGCGTGCGGCCGAGCGACGACCACGCCTTGCCATACAGCGAATGCGTGTGGGCCGCCGAGACCACGTCGGGGCGCGCTTCGTGAATCGCCGCGTGAATCGCGAACGCGGCCTGATTCACCGGACCCTCGCCGACCACGATCTCGCCCTCGGCGTTCACGAGCAGCAGATCCGACACACGAATGCGGCTGAAATGCTTGCCGAACGGGTTGACCCAGAAGTGATCAGGCCACTCCGGATCACGCGCGGTAATGTGGCCTGCCAGCCCCTGATCGAAACCGTAGCGCGCAAACAGTCGGAACGCGACGGCGAGCCGCTCCTGCCGGTGGCGGCGTTCCGCTGCAAGGCTCTCGCGCGGCGGAGTCTCGTCGAACCAGAATTTGCGCAGCGGCGCGTGACGCTGGATTGCCGGCGGCTCCTCGGCGGTATTGGTGACACCGGTGAGAGAAAGATCGGTCATCGCGCCTCCGTTCACGCCGCCACGCGCTCGTCGCGCGCAATCCGTTCACGCGTGGCGGGAATCAGTTCACGGCCGTAGTCGATGGCGTCTTCCAACGGATCGAAGCCGCGCACGAGGAACGTCGACACACCGAGCGCGTAATACTCGGCGAGCGTATCGGCCACCTGTTCCGGCGTGCCGACGAGAGCCGTCGAATTCGAGCGGCCGCCGATTTCCTTCGCGACGCCGGTCCACAAGCGCTCGTCCACACGATCCGAGTCGCCCGATGCCGCAAGTAGCCGCCGCGCTCCTTCGCTTTGCGCCGGACCGCCCCGGCCGATCCCCTGCGCCGCGCGCAGCCGCCTTGTTTCTTCGAGGATGTGTTCCGCGCGCTCCCAGGCCGCCGCTTCCGTGGCCGCGAGAATCGGCCGGAACGAAACGGAGAAGCGCACCGTGCGGCCGTGCTTCGCGGCTTCCGCGCGCACTCGCGCGACCTGCTCGCGCACCTGCGCCTTGGACTCACCCCATAGCGCATAGACATCCGCGTGACGGCCGGCGATTTCGAGCGCGGGCGCCGACGCGCCGCCGAAATACACTGGAATATGCGGCTGCTGCACAGGCTTCACTTCGGAGAAGCCCTGCTCGAAGCGGTAGTACTGGCCGTTGTGATCGAAGGGTTTGGCCTCGGTCCAGATGCGCCGCAGGATATGCAGGTACTCGTCGGTGCGGGCGTAGCGTTCGTCGTGCGACAGGAAGTCGCCATCGCGGCGCTGCTCGGCGTCGTCGCCACCCGAGATGATGTGAACCGCGAGCCGGCCGCCCGAATAGTGGTCGAGCGTCGCCAGCTGACGCGCGGCGAGCGTTGGCGCGACAAAACCCGGCCGATGCGCGAGCATGAAGTGCACCTTGCTGGTCACGCTCGCCGCGTGCGCGACCGTCAACAGCGCATCGGGACTCGTGGAATGATGCGGCACGAGAACGCGGTCGAAGCCGGCGGCCTCATGCGCGCGCGCAAACTGTTCGACATAGTCGATGTCGACGACCGGTCCTTGCGCCGCGTGCGTTTCGGACACCTTGCGGGTCTGGATCATGCCGATGAATTCGATGGACACGTGGGTGTCTCCCTGAATGGTTGCTGCCCGGCGGGACGGTGACGCGGCTGGCCGGATGCATGGTTCGCTTCGAGGCGTTTAAGGTAGCAGCGCGGCATGCGCATGTTAAATATTGATCGGCCATATCTATATCGGATTTGCATGTAACGGTGCGGGCTTCGATCGACGCATCTCGCCTGCCCGGCGCCGCGCGCGAGCAAACCCCCTTTCGTGAATGTGGACATCGCGGCACCGTCAGCAGAAAAGCGGAACCTTTGCGAGAATGCCCCATCGCGCGAAAGCGCCGGAAACAACAAGTGAACAGACAATGATCCCCTTCTCGGTCCTCGACCTCTCGCCGGTTACCGCGGGCGCCACGCCGGCGGACGCGTTCAGGAATACGCTCGACCTCGCCCAGCATGCGGAAAACTGGAACTACCAGCGTTTCTGGCTGGCGGAACATCACAACATGACAGGCATTGCCAGTGCGGCGACCTCAGTGGTGATCGGCTACGTGGCGGGCGGCACCAAAAAAATTCGCGTCGGCTCGGGCGGCATCATGCTGCCGAACCATGCGCCGCTCGTCATCGCGGAACAGTTCGGCACGCTTGCCTCGCTGTACCCCGGCCGGATCGATCTGGGCCTCGGCCGCGCGCCCGGCACCGATCAGAGCACCGCTCGCGCGCTACGCCGCGATCTGCAAAACAGCGCGGACTCGTTCCCTGACGATGTGGTCGAATTGCAGCGTTATTTCGCCGACCCCGTGCCGGGCCAGCGCATTCGCGCGGTGCCGGGCGCGGGGCTGAACGTGCCGCTGTGGCTGCTCGGCTCGTCGCTCTTCAGCGCTCAACTCGCCGCGGCGCTCGGCCTGCCGTTCGCGTTCGCGTCGCATTTCGCGCCGGATTACATGCTGACCGCGCTGCAGGTGTATCGCGCGCAATTCCGTCCGTCGGCGGCGCTGGAGAAACCGTATGCGATGGTCGGCGTCAATCTGTTCGCCGCCGATACCAACGAAGAAGCGCAGCGTCTTTTCACCTCGCTGCAGCAGCAGTTCATCAATCTGCGGCGCGGCACGCCGGGTCAGTTGCAGCCGCCGGTCGAGCGGCTCGAGGCCTCGGAGATGGAATTGAATAACGTGGCGCACTCGCTCGCCTGCACGGCACTGGGCGATCGCGATACGGTGCGCGAAGCGTTGAAGTCGATCATCGATCAAACCGGTGCGGACGAGTTGATGCTCACCGCGCAGATCTACGATCACAAGGCGCGGCTGCGTTCATTCGAGATCGGCGCGCAAGTGCGTGAGGAGTTGGCGGCCGGTAGGTAAAGGCGTCGCACGGATGTAGCGTGAGCATCGGGTGTCAGATGTGAAACGCTCGTGTGAATGCCCGCATAACGGCAATGGCAACGGCGAGGGGCTGCTGCTGGCCGAACAGCGACCGATGGGTCGATCGTCATCTGGCGGCGCCCAGCTTCAGATTCCGTTCCGCCCGACCGTCTGAAGCACATCATTTGCATCGATGCCAGGAGACGCCATCGAGGTAAAGGCGAAACGGCGCAGCGCATTCAGTCTGCGCCGCGCTGGCTTCATCCATGTTCGATACCAAGCAGCCGTGCGTCCAGCCTCCGCGCTAGCGCTGCGCCGCCTTCGCGCATCACGGCGTCGTGGTTCCATTGAAAAGCGGGCCGCAACAACGGTGCCAATGCATTCATCCACGCGCGGTTCGTGCGCACACACCAGTCATAGCGGACCTTCGTATGGTTGCGTCCGTCGGTCGAAAAGCTCCACCTGCCGGCGCCGTCGACGTCGCCACTGGCTTTTCCCTCCAGCGCGACTAATGGGTCGACGCGCGTCACCCGCATATCGAACACGAGGCGATACGGCAAGCGGCCTTTCCATGTATAGCGTTGTACAAGGCCCACGCCCTGATCGGAGCCTGCTTGAATCTGTTCCACGCGCTCGACGCTACGCCACCACTCAGGCCAGCGCGCAGAATCCTGGATTGCCGCCCAAACTTCCTCCACTGGCGCGTCGATGCGCCAGATGGTGGAAAAGCGGTATTCGACCGTCCGCAAACTGCCTCCGTTCTTAGTATTCTTCTCGTCCACCGCGCTCTGACTTCCGGCGCCGCCCAGCCTGCCGCCCCGGAGCCGCACTATCATCGAGAGCGCGAGGGCGCCCGACGCGATACGGATCGACGTAAAACTCGCTGCATCGATACCGGTGCCCTTGAGGGCCAGCCGGCATAGCAACGAATTCGCTGCAAACGCGACCATTGCAAGCAGCGTCAGCACAGTGACACGCACGGGCGACACAGCCCTCCAAAAACGCTGAATCTTCCGCCAGTATCCGGTCATTGCGCCGCCTGTACGAGCGTCAGTGACCGGTCGTCTCTGCCCGAGCGCGGCCTTTTGCAACCGGCCCATGTCGCCCCGTTGCAGCGCTTCGTCCCTCGAAACCTGAACGATTGCTTCCTGGGCCGCCCTGTCATTCCTGAAGGCGAAGCGCACGTAACATCAATGTAATGTGAGCGTCAGCGTGCATCAACCTTCGCTGTACAGAATAAGGGTACTCACTCCCGTTTCCACGCGGTGGTGAGATCGAAGGCTTCCGTCACGGCGGCGTGAAGCTGACCAAAACCAGGTTCGGGAGGTAATTTACCTTCAAGGCCGTTAGATATGTAGCGCTGATCTTGAGTCGCTGGCCGGCTGAGGGTGGGCGATCGAAGGTGCGCCCCGGATCGCGCGCCCCTTGATGATCGGCCCGCTGGCCGTTCTACGACGCGCCGGACAACTTCGACGTGCAAAGGTTCGTTAACCCAGCGAAGGCGCCATTCGAACGTCCGTATGAAGACGCGGCCCAACGGCTGTCGATGACCGGTCACTGCCCGAGGCGGTCGATAGAAGTCGACCCCGAAGCAGACATCGCTCGCGGCTAATGCAGGCACAGTAGGAGGGTTCTCGAAAAAGCAAAAAACGCGCAGATTGACCTGCGCGCTTCGATCCATTGCAACTACAGAATGCTCACGGCCTAAAGCAAGAACGACAACAGTGGCCTGCAGCATTCGACACCGGTGATTTACGAACCGAAGTAAATCGGCTTCATCCCATGGTTTGCATCCGGACGAATTGAGCCTTGGATTTTGTGCCCCAAGCGAGAAACATCGTTACGGAGCGAATGCAGATGTTGATGGGTTCCCGACAGAGAATTGACCGGCGGAGCCGCTTCATTCGATTGAGCGAAAGACGATACAGCCGGAATAGCGAGAGCGGCGGCCACAACCAGTGATTGAACAAGTTTCATGATCCTTACCTCCAAGACTTGATTTTCCGCAAACACCCGTTTGCGTTTCAGTGCTTTCAGTCTAGGCCGGAGGCGGCTTGTGATTAAGCTCTCGCAGAACAATTGACAGTTGCCGGAATAGGTATAAACCCTTGGTGATTTAAGGGCTGCCTGCCGGCGAAGTCCGGTTGCGCGGCGCCGCTGCTCTGTCCAAACATCGTCCCAAGCGCTCCTCGTATAGTCAAACTCATCGGAGCGGAGAATTGTTTGCAGGTATCCAGATCGTCGAGGTCGCTTCGGAAAATTGCTCCGGGCCACCTTTCGGTGGCCAGATACCATCGGCGTACGACTTGGCGCGAATCGCAATGCGCTCGTCCAGACTCTCCCAAGGCCAGATATGAGTGATGCGTGGCGCGCCATCGAGCGCGTACATGTTGACCGTTAAGCGCGAGCGCTTCGAACGTTCGGGCATTGCGGATTCCCATGCTTTCATCGTCGGCACGAGTCCACCCGGCCGCAACCAGTAAGTCCGAAACTCATAGTATTTGCCGAAGGCCCCCGGCTCTACCGGGGGAAGAAAAGGAAAGGCGGCGTAGCTTTCCATCTCGATTGCGCACTCGCTCGTGGCTGCCCCGAAAGGGTCGTCGTGATGCAGCGCGCGCCTTCTCTCACGTGCGAGTTCCTCCGCGTCTTCGAATCTTCGCAGCATGCGCACGCTTCCGAGCGTTCCGTTTTCCGAGGTCCAGGTGCCAAGCCAACGGCCGAGCGCTACACGCTGATGGAGGTATGTCTGCGCGTTCGCAATGACCTGAGGCACTTTGAGGATGTGAGACGAAAGGGTAGTCAGTTCATACAGCACGTCATTCTCCAGAGTGATCCGAATCTTCGCGGGGTACCTGTCTGCGAACTAGATTAGACTCATCCGCTGCCGCAGCGGTATTCCCTGTTCGTTCACAGCCTCTGGGAAAAAATTCACCATGTTCGACTGGCAAGATCTGCGCTACTTTCATGAGCTCGCGCGCGCCGGGTCGCTCTCCAAGGCAGCGACTGAGCTGTCGGTTGAACACGCAACGGTCGGGCGTCGCATTGCGTCACTGGAAGCGACACTTGGATTGAAGCTCGTTCATCGGCTACCCCGAAGCATTCGGTTGACCGAAGATGGACTGGTCGTCGCCGAGCTTGCCGCCACGATCTCCGAAAGCGCACAGGCCATCGAGTCGTTTGCGCTACGGGCGAAGTCGGCATTGTCTGGCGTGGTGCGGATAAGCGTTCCGCCCACAGTCGGCAACTTTTGCGTCGCGCAGTACATGCAGACATTTCACGAGGCGCATCCGTCTTTGAAGATTGTCATGGCGAACACGCCAGACATCGCAGCACTCGACCGGGGCATCGCGGATATAGCGATTCGCATGGTGAAGCCAGAAGAGCCGAGCCTTTTGACGCGCCGGATCGGCATGATTCGCTTTGGCTTGTATGCGAGCCGTGCCTATGCGAGCCGGCCCGCCGCGCAGTGGTCATTCATAGCTTACGATGCGTCGCTGAATCACGTGAAGCATCAAACATGGCTGCGACGATTTGTGGATGGCAGGCCAATCGTTTTCGAAACAAGCGATGTGATCGCCCAGCAGATGGCCGCACGCAACGGTGTTGGCGTCGCCGTTTTGCCAACGTTGCTCGGCGAACGCGACGCTGAACTCGTCAGGCTCGACGTCGAAGCCGGGCCTCCGGAAGCAGCACTGTGGCTGGTAACCTACCCCGACCTGCGACGCGCGCGAGCTATCAAGGCTGTCATGGCGTTCCTCGTGGATTGCATCGACCGCGAACCACTGCTGAAGTCGGCGTGAATGAGGTTGAGGTTCTGGAGTCGGAAAACAGAACACGGCCACCTATGCGCATTGACGGGAGAGCGCCATACGGAACTGTCGCGTCGCCAATCACAACGAGCGAATGACGCACAGCCGCGAAGCGTGCAACAGTACTAGCGAATGGATTGCAGCGAGTCTGCCGCGTTCGGCTCTCGCGGATACGCCACCAGGCACAAGTCGAGCACCTCAGCGCGCAGCCACCGATGGGCCGGATCCCGGTCGAGGCGCGGATGCCAGATCGCCGAGACGTCGAAAGCGGGTGTCAGCACAGGCAGTTCGAAGCCCTGAAGCCCGTTTGCGGCGGCATGATCAGGCGTGAACGGGTTGCCGAGGCAGGAATGCGGAATGACGGCGAGCAGGTCCGAGTGGCGGGCTAGTTGCATGGCACTCGTATAGGACGGCACCACCATCACCACCTTCCGGCGCAGGCCCGGTGCCTCCAAGGCCGCGTCCACCGGGCTGACTCCATCTTTGATACGCGAGGTCGCCACATGGCCGCACGTAGTCCAGTGCTCCGCACTGATGCCGGTGCCGCTCATGTTGGGATGGCCGAGTCGGCACACGCCCACGTATCGGTCGCGAAAGAGCAGGCGTGTACGGATCTCGGGGGCCGTGGTCCTGACAGTGCCGATCTCGAGATCAACCGTGCCTTCGCGTAGTGGCTGCGCGTCCCAGTCAGGCTTGGGCGTGAAGCAAAGCCGCACGCCAGGCGCTGTGCGGTGGATCCTCTTCATCAAGGGTGCGCCGAGCAGATCGATGAAGCCTTCCCCCGCTCGCAGCGTGAAGCTTTGCTCCAGGGTGGCGACTTCGAATGTATGGTCGGCGGGGCTCAGTAAAGCCTGCGCTTCGCGGGCCAGGCCGGGAAGACGCTGGCTCAACTGCTCCGCGTAAGGTGTGAGCACCAGCGTGCGGCCGGCCTGCAGCAGCAGGCGGTCGCCCGTGGCCGCACGCAGACGCGTGAGCGTGCGACTCATGGCGGAGACGCTCAGGTTCAGTCGCCGCGCCGCGCCCGTAATGCTGCGCTCGGTCAGCAGCGCATCCAGCGCGGTCAGGAGGTTGAGGTCGACGCGTGACATCCCTCCAGCATAGCCGAAGCTGGTCAGGTATGGCGTTTGACGCAATCGTGGATTGTAGGCGGAGCGTCTGGTGCAAAGGTGGAGCGATCCCCCAGAATTCACTGCATCACCCGACGAAGAAGGAAAGCTCATGCCCCAAGCACGCGACCCGGCTCACAGTCCCACGATTCTGCTCATCGGCGCCTCGCGCGGCCTTGGCCATGCGATGGCGGCCGAGTTTCTGAAGAAGGAATGGAACGTCATGGGCACCGTCCGCGCCGGCAGCGGCCGGACCCTGCTGCACGCCCTGGCCGATGCGCATCCGGACAGGGTCGAGATCGAGACGCTGGACATCACCCGGCCGGATGAGATCGACGCCCTGCACTCGCGCTTGTCCGACCGGACGTTCGACATTCTGTTCGTCAACGCCGGCACGACCAATCCGGATCCAACCGAAACCATCGGCGAGGTATCGACCGGGGATTTCGTCAACCTCATGGTTGCCAATGCACTCAGCCCGATGCGGGTGGTGGAGCGCCTTGCCGATCTTGTCCCGCCCACCGGACTGATCGGGGTCATGTCGTCCGGGCAAGGCAGCATCGCGGACAACGAGTCCGGTCAGCGAGAGGTCTATCGCGGCAGCAAGGCGGCGCTGAATCAGTTCATGCGCTGCTTTGCTGCGCGCCAGGCTCGAACGCCCCGCGCCATGCTGCTAATGGCACCGGGCTGGGTGCGCACCGACCTGGGTGGACCGGAGGGAAGACTGTCGATCGAGGAAAGCGTGCCCGGGGTCGTCAATGTACTGCTGGCCAAGCAGGGCCGTCCGGGCCTGGAATATCTCGATTATCGCGGCCGGACCGTCCGGTGGTGACGGAGATACGCCGGTATACTCAGCCAAACCCTGATCGAGCGGACCGCCGCGACTTAGGAGCACCGTGACGGCACGGAAAGCCGTTTGGATGCCTACCGATTCGTCGGCACCGCCGCCAGCCCCGCCAGCAAGGCCCTGTGAAACGCCTTCGGGTCCTGCATCTGCGGCGCGTGCCCCAACTCCGCGAATTCGACTAGCGTCGCGTGCGGAATCGCCTTCGCTGCCGCCTTACCCAGCTCAGGATAATGGCCGATCTTCGCCCGCACCTCGGGTGGCGCCGCGTCCTTGCCGATCGCGGTGGTGTCCTTCTGGCCGATCAGCAACAGCGTCGGCATGCTCAATTGTCCCAACTCGTACACCACCGGCTGCGTGCAAATCATGTCGTACAGCAGCGCGGAATTCCACGCCACGATCTGTTTGCCAGGACCGCGGTACATGCCCGCCAGCATCTGCACCCACGGCTCGTAATCCGCGCGCCACTGCCCGGCGTAATAGGTGGACTGCTCGTAGCGGCGAATGCCGTCGGCGGTCGTCTTCAGCTCGCGCTCATACCATTGGTCCACGGAGAGCGAGGGCACGCCCTTCGCCTTCCAGTCCTCCAGACCGATCGGATTGACCAGTACCAGTTGCTGCGTCTCGTGCGGATACATCAGCGCGTAGCGGATCGCCAGCATGCCGCCCGTGGAGTGCCCGATGACGGTCGCGTCGGTCACGCCGAGCGATTGCAGCAGCGCGTGCGTGTTCCGCGCGAGCTGTTGAAAGCTGTACTGATAGTGCTCGGGCTTGCTCGATTTGCAAAAGCCGATCTGGTCCGGCGCGATGACGCGATAACCCGCGTCGCTCAGTTGATGAATGGTCGCCTCCCACGTCGCCGCGCAGAAGTTCTTGCCGTGCAGCAACACCGCTGTGCGGCCATTCGCATGCGCCGGTTTGATGTCCATGTAGGCCATGTGCAGCGCCAACCCTTGCGAGGTGAAGTCGTACTGGCCGACGGGCGCCGGGTAGTCGAAGCCCTGCAACTCGGGGCCGTAAGCCGGCCCGGCATCGCCGCCGGTGCTGCCGGCATTAGTGGCGTTGGTGGCGTTAGTGGCGTTAGTGGCGACCACAGCGGCCGCACTGGCCTGACTGTCCGTGGTCTGCGCGGTGGCGGCGTTCGCCGGCGTGGCGTCAGAAGCAGCGAAAACGGCGGACGCGCAGGCGCAAGCTAGCGTGCAAACGCCTACGGTGGCGAGCAAGGAAAGGCGGCGAAAACTCATCGAGGGTTTTTACAAAGGAAAAGCAACGGGGAGCCTGCGAGGCAGGCGCACGGCCAAGCCAGCGCCCGAACCCGCAGCCGGGAGCGGACGATTCTACGACGCCCCGCCCGACCCTGCCGCCGCCAGCGCGAGCTCATGGCGCCTCGGGCGGGCGTGGCACGCATATTGCGACGGCTCACCTTGCGCTCTATGTGTCGTGGCGCACGGATCGCCGGGATGCAAGGGGCGATCGTGCGCAAGGTGGGCGCGTGAGCGGCGTCGGCACAATTCAGACTATTCGCCCACGGCAAATCAGTGCTAGAACTAGCAGACGGGCCCGCGAAGACGGAGCCGCCTGGCAGCACGAATCATCGGGGGAGCAAGCGACCCAAGCATCCGGGGCATACTAACCAGCAACCATCTTGCATGGGACCGGAGCAGGTGCTTTAGCTGTCGACCAGCGTTCGCGCGCAAGCGCGCACCCGGGTCCCCTGCAAAGCGCCAGGCCCGGTCGACAAAGGAGACAGACATGGATACTCCGGCACGGCTGAACGATCTGCAGCGCACCACCCTCGCCATCGTCCTCGCGGGCGGACGGGGCACGCGGCTCGGCCCGCTTACCAACAAACGCGTCAAGCCGGCCGTGCACTTCGGCGGCAAGTACCGGATCATCGACTTCGCCCTCTCCAACTGCCTGAACTCCGGCATTCGGCGCATCGCGGTCGTCACGCAGTACAAGGCGCACTCGCTGTTGCGCCATCTGCAGCGCGGCTGGAGCTTTCTGCGCGGCGAATTCGGCGAGTTCATCGACCTGTGGCCCGCGCAACAACGGGTGGAAGGCGCGCACTGGTATCGCGGCACCGCGGACGCGGTGTTCCAGAACCTCGACATCATCCGTTCGATCCGGCCGAAATACGTGGTGGTGCTGGCGGGCGACCACATCTACAAGATGGACTACACGCGCATGATCGCCGACCACGCGGAGAGCGGCGCGGATTGCACGGTCGGCTGCATCGAGGTGCCGCGCATGGACGCCGTGGCGTTCGGCGTGATGCACGTCGACGAAAACCGCCGGGTGACCGGCTTCGTGGAAAAGCCCGCCGACCCGCCGGCCATTCCGGGCCGCCCGGACACGGCGCTCGCCAGTATGGGCATCTACGTGTTCAGCGCGGATTACCTGTATTCACTGCTTGAAGAGAACATTTCCTCCATCGACACCGATCACGACTTCGGCAAGGACATCCTGCCGCGCGTGGTCACGCAAGGCACGGCGATCGCGCATCCGTTCAGCATGTCGTGCGTGTCGTCGGACCCGAACGTGGAACCGTACTGGCGCGACGTCGGCACGATCGACGCCTACTGGGCCGCCAATCTCGACCTCGCCTCCACCATCCCGACACTCGATCTCTACGATCGCACCTGGCCGATCTGGACTTACCAGGAGCAGTTGCCGCCCGCCAAGTTCGTGCGCGACCTGAAGGGGCTGCAAGGCTCGGGCAACAATCTGATCGTGTGCGGCGGCTGTGTGATCTCGGGCTCGCAGATTTCGCGCTCGGTGCTCTCGTCGAATGTGAAAGTGAGTTCATTCTGTAACATCAATGAGGCAGTCTTGTTGCCGCAGGTCACCGTCGGCGCGAGTTGCCGATTGCAGAAAGTGGTGATAGACCGCGGCTGCGCCATACCGGACGGCACGGTGATCGGCGAAGATCCGGTAAGCGACGCCGAGCGCTTTTACCGAACCGACGACGGCGTCGTGCTGGTCACGCCGGAAGCGTTACGGCAGACGGTGAAGTAAGGCCGGTGCCGGTGTCAGACTCAACCCGCATTTACACAGGATAGAGACGGAGCCTATGACGATTCGCGCCCTGCACGTCGCAAGCGAGCTGTATCCCCTCCTCAAAACGGGCGGTCTCGCCGACGTCGCGGGCGCGTTGCCGCCCGCGCTGATCGAGCGCGGCGCGGACGTGCGGGTGCTGTTGCCCGGCTTCCCGGCAGTGCTCGCCGGTTTGGCCGATCTCGCGCCGGTCGCGCAACTGGGCCGCCGGTTCGACGCACCGGGCGTCACGCTCGAGCGGGGCACGCTGGCGTCGAACGGCCTGGTCGTCTACGTGATCCGCGCGGACACGCTGTACGACCGTCCCGGCAATCCCTATCTCAATGACGAGCACGTGCCCTACGGCGACAACGCCCAGCGTTTCGCGCTGCTCGGCTGGGTCGCCGCGCAGCTCGCCCAGCAGTTGGACCCCACGTGGTCACCGCAGATCGTCCACGCGCACGACTGGCATGCGGGGCTCGCACCCGCCTATCTGAAAGCGGCGGAGCGCCAGCACGGCCGATCTTTCGCGCGCAGCGTCTTCACGGTGCACAACCTCGCCTATCAAGGCGTGTTTCCCGCTCATCAGTTCGGTCAATTAGGGCTGCCCGCCGATTACTTCAGCATGCACGGCGTGGAGTTTTACGGGCAACTGTCGTTTCTCAAGGCAGGCCTCTACTACAGCGACCGCATCACCACGGTCAGCCCGACCTACGCGCGCGAAATCCAGACGCTCGCCCAGGGCGGCGGACTGGACGCGCTGCTGCGCCATCGCTCGCACGATCTGAGCGGCATTCTGAACGGCGTCGACTACTCAGTCTGGAATCCCGCCAGCGACGCGCTGCTCGAAAACCATTACAGCGCCACGCGCCTCGCCGGCAAACTGACCTGCAAGGAGGCGCTGCAAAAGCGCTTCGGCCTTGCGCAGAAAAGCGACGCATTGCTGTTCGGCGTGGTGAGCCGCCTGACCGAACAGAAAGGCCTCGATCTGCTGCTCGAGGCAGTGCCTGAAATTATCCGGCACGGCGGGCAACTGGTCGTCTTCGGCACCGGCGACCCGGCGTTGGAAAACGGCTTGAAGCGGGCCGCGCAGGCGCATCCGGAATCGGTGGCGGTGGAACTGGGATTCGACGAGACGCTCGCGCACACCATCGTCGCGGGCAGCGATGTGATCGCGGTGCCATCGCGCTTCGAGCCTTGCGGGCTGACCCAGCTGTATGCGCTGGCTTATGGCTCGCTGCCGCTCGTGCATTGCGTAGGCGGCCTGGCGGACACGGTGGTGGACGCCTCCCTCGAAAATCTCGCCGACGACCTCGCCACCGGCTTCGTGTTCGAACGCTTCGAGCTGAAGGGGATCGGCGCCGCGATCCGCCGCGCGTTCGCCCTGTATGGACGCCGCACCGAATGGAAAGCGACGCAGCGGCGCGCAATGCGCCAGGACTTCGGCTGGGGCGCCTCGGCGGAGCGCTATCTGGCGCTGTATCGTGAGCTCGTGTGAGGGCTTGAGGTTGGCTTGAGGTTGGCTTGAGGTTGGCTTGAGGTTCGCTTGAGTTTGGCTCACGGCCGCCCTCGCCGCCCGCGCGTTTGATGGTTCGACGCAACAACACGGGGACGGATCAACTCGCGCGCGGCAAACTCATGTATTGTTGCCTGACGATGCACAGTATGCCGATTTCCCGCATCATCTGAAGCAGTCCTGCCGCATGAGGCGTCCCGCACCCGACGGATCGCCACCGCGGCGCAACCTTCCCGTTTTCTTTGATCGCGCCTATCCGTTCGCGCGGGCCATACCATGACGAAAAACGTTCTGAGCATCCAGTCACATGTCGTCTTCGGACACGCCGGCAACAGCGCGGCCGTGTTTCCGATGCGTCGGCTCGGCGTCAATGTCTGGCCGCTCAACACAGTACAGTTTTCCAACCACACGCAATACGGACATTGGACCGGTGGCGCGATCGACGCCTCGGAAATGGAGGATCTGGTCGACGGCATCGGCGCGATCGGCATGCTGCCGCGTTGCGACGCCGTGCTGTCCGGCTATCTGGGCACGCCCGAGCAGGCCCAGTCGGTGCTGGAAATCGTCAAGTCCGTGAAGGCCGCCAATCCTCGCGCGTGGTACTTCTGCGATCCGGTGATGGGTGCCGCGAGCGGCTGCAAGGTCGAGCCGGGCATCCAGGAGTTTCTCGTGCGCACCATGCCCGAGTTCGCCGACGCGATGGCGCCGAACCACACCGAACTGCAACGTCTGGTGGGCCGCGAGATCGAGACGCTGGAAGAAGCCGTCACCGCATGCCGCGAGATCATCGCTCGCGGGCCGAAGCTGATCCTGGTCAAACACCTGCTCGATCGCAACAGCCTCGCCGACCGCTTCAACATGCTGGTCGTCACTGAACGCGAAGCGTGGATGGGACAGCGCCCGCTCTATCCGTTCGCACGGCAGCCGGTGGGCGTGGGCGATCTGACGAGCGCGGTGTTCGTCGCGCGTACGCTGCTCGGCGATTCGATCCGCGCCGCCTTCGAGCACACGCTCGCCGCCGTGAATGCGGTGGTGAAGGCGACCTGGCAGGCCGGGCGTTACGAACTCGAACTGGTGGCCGCGCAGAATGAAATCGCGCAGCCGCGCGAGTGGTTCGATGCGTGGGTGGCGGAGACGGCGTAAGTAGCGTGAGTCACCCGTTTGACGTGTCGTGCGCGGAACGCGACGCGGCTCGTTGGGCTCGGCCTCGGCCACCCGTCCTATAATGCGTGCCGCGTGGACGAGGCACCTGCCCGCCCGCGTCGCATTTTCAGGCATCCGGCATTCAGCAGACGAGGCATCGATGGACGGTTATATCCGCAGCGAGCGGGAAGAATATTTTGAGCAGTTGTGCATCAGCGTCGACGCTGACGAAGCACACGAACAGGAAGCGATCGAGTTCTTCGAGAATCAGTTCGACCAGGCCGACTTCGATCCCGCGCAATGGCTCGACATTGCGCTCTACTATTCGCCGGCCGTGGCGCGCGGCATCGTCGATATGGTCACGGCGGACGACAAGGCGCGCAGCAACATCGCCGAAGTGATCGCCGACAATCTCGACATCTCCTACGGCGAAGACGAATGCCAGCAATTCGCCGAGACCATCGAATTCGCGCTGAACAACGGCGTGCCGGTGGACCTCGACCTCGTGCTCGACGGTTGCCAGCGCGCAATCGACGATCTCGACACATGGGCCGACGACGACACCAAGGCGCCGCTTCTGCGTCTGCGTGAAGAGTTGTTGCGCCAGCAGGGCGAGCATTGAGCGTCCCGCTTTAGTTCGGAAGACACACTCTCTGCGGCGCATGCCTGCGGGTTCATTCCCGCCGCTGCGCCGCGGACACCCGGCCGGCGCATTCGCGCCGGTCTCTTAAGCATGTGCCGCAATCCGCACCCTCGCGACGGCATCCACACGCTATCAGCGAATGCGCTGTGCCCGCTGTGCCGAAATGCTCATTCAAAACGCCTTGAACTGCCAAGACGACAGTAAATTGGCTTTCTATATTCGGGCCAGATTGACGCACGGATGAACGCGACTGTGCGCCGGCAAAAGGAATGGGTTCGGGAAGCCCCCTAAGGGACTTCCTTCAGGCGCCTCGAAGGGGGCGTCCTCTGGGCGTATTCCACTATTGTTTATGGCGCCGGATCATCCGTAGTCTCTCGATGCGCGCCGTGAGACGTCCACGCTCGCGCGTCGATCCAGCGTTACTGCCTTGCCGCTTTCACAACCTGAAACTGTCGATGGAAGGAGAGACCATGAGTCTTCGCAACACGCTGAAACCGCTCGCCCTGTTAGTTGGCGCTATCTTCGCCGTCGCGCCGCCGGCCACGTTCGCCGATGATCTGCCGGTGAAGATCGGTTTTGCCGCGCCGCTGACGGGCGCCAACGCCGGCTACGGCAAGGACCTGGAGAACGGCGTCCGGCTCGCGATCGAGGAAGCCAACGCGCAGAAGATCAAGATCGGCGACAAGGTCGCGCAATTCCAGATCGTCTCTCAAGATGACCAGGCCGACCCGCGCATCGGCGTGCAGGCCGCCCAGAAGCTGGTCGACTCGGGCGTTTCCGTCGTGGTGGGCCACTTCAACTCCGGCACGACAATTCCGGCCTCGCAGATCTACGAGCAGTCCGGCATTCCGGTGATCGACCCGGCCGCCACGAATCCGGTCATCACGGGACGCGGCTTCGCGAACACCTTCATGGTGATTTCCACCGACGCGCAAAACGCCGGCAACGCAGGCGTGTATGCCGTGGAAGTGACCAAGGCCAAACGCATCGCGATCATCGACGACCGGACCGCGTTCGGCCAGGGCGAGGCCGACGAGTTCGAGAAAGCAGTGAAAGCGCACGGCGGCAGCATTGTCGCGCGTGAGTACACCGACAATAAAGCGGTCGATTTCAGCACGCAGATCACCAAGCTCAAATCGACCAACGCCGATCTGATTTTCTTCGGCGGACTGGACACGCAGGCCGCCGGCTTTGCGAAGCGCATGAAGCAGTTGAACATGACCGCGCAGTTGGTGGGCGGCGGCGGCGTGATGGATCAGGACTTCATCAAGCTCGCCGGCGATTCGGCTGAAGGCGTGATGGCCTGGGAATACGGACGCCCCCTCGCGCAACTGCCAGGCGGCAAGGATTTCTCGGCGAAGTTCAAGAAGCGTTTCGGCGTGGATATCCTGTCCTACGCACCGTTCGGCTATGACGGCGCATGGGCCGCGATCAAGGCCATGCAGCAGGCCAAATCCAGCTCGCCGAACGACTACCGGCCCGTGCTGAAGGCGATCGATTTCGAAGGCGTGACCGGCAAGATTTCCTTCGATGGCACTGGCGCGCTGAAGAGCGGCGCGTCGACGCTGTACCAGGTCAAGAGTGGGGCCTGGGTGCCGATCGTAACGAAGAGCGGAAGCTAAGATAGGTTCCGGCACGGGTTTCGGGGCGGTGTCCCGCTTTTTGCCCCCGTGCCGGCGCCATCGCTACCGGTTCTTCGAATCGGCGACCTTGACCACCAGGCCGGCATCGAGATCCCGCTCGATTTTCACCAGGTCGTCGTGCATTTCGGCGAATTCATTGGCGGAACACATCTGATGTCCAAAGGCGGCGCGCAGGTGCCGCCTGACCTGCAAGAGGCGCGACACGGGATCGAAAACGTAGCTGGATGAAAACGTCAGAAACCGGTCTTGCACCGCTGTGTCCGCCGGCAAATCCGTCACTCGCACGAAGCGCGGCAGCGTCATTTCCAGCGTCTCGTCGAACTCTCCGCCAATGCACGCCCACGGCTGAGTCCTCGCAGGCTCCGCAAGCCACGCCTGCACCTGCGAACCCATGCCGCCCGCGAAACTCGTCAAAGCGGGTATTGCCGTCGTGCCCTCGGTCCAGACGAAGTGCTCCACGTTCCCTTGCATCGATGTCGCAAACGGTCCCGTCGTCGTGGTGAGATCCGCTGTGCGCAATTGCGCGGTGCCGTGCAAACCCGTCTGCAATAAACGGTTCGCGGCGACCTGCTGCGTGCGTTGCCGCGTCGCGCGACGAAATGTGTTGCGTTCGATCTCCGCGGTGAAACCCGTGTCTTCCACGCGGTAAGCGTAGTGCGCCGCCCCGCTTTCATCGACGTCGATCTGCACGCGCGCATTGCGTTCGCGCAATTGAGTGGCCGGCGTGCGAGACAGGACGCCCTCGCCCACCAGCAACACCGGCCTGTCCATCACGCTCGGCGGCAGATAACCGAACGCCGTGCCGCCGGCTGTCGTATCCGCGAACAACGACAACTCAGGAATCCAGATAATCGCGTGATTGATCGCGCTTGCGCCGTAGCCGGGCACGTCCGGCAAACTGTAGTACGGCCCGAGATTGAGGAGCACCGCTTCGCTGCGGATGCCGAGCGCGGCCAGCAACGCGCCATAGAGCGCGACGTGATCCTTGCAATCGCCATAGCGATTGCGCAGGATATCGATCGCCTTGTGCGGGATCGCCGCTGTCTCGCCGAGAAACAAGGCCACGTAGCGGATATTCAGGCGCATCCAGTCGTACAGCAACTGTGCCTTCACGCGTGGGTCGGCGGTGCCGGCGCTCAGCGCTTGCGCGAGGCGGACAATCGCCGGGTCGCTCATCGTCGCGTCGACCGCGGGCCCGCGATATCGCGCGGCAAAACTCGCGAAGTCCGGCACCGTCGATACCATCAACCGGTCGCCCCAGTTCGCGTAGCCCACCGCGCCCGCTTCGAGCGGCGCATACGGCCCGTGTTGATAGTCGAACTCGTAGCGGGTACGGCCATTTTTCGTGACTGGCGGCACGGCAACGTAGCCGCGCGCGTCGGCATAAAGCGGCACGTCGGCGGGCAGGTCGAAAATCAGGCGTTGAAGTTCGATGGGGTCGCGAGTCGGCTCTACCAGGTACGCGAAGGTGCCCGCCTGCAACGGCTTCGTGCGGGTCTTACGAAACGCCAGATGCACGCGCGAGCCAGGTTCCACGCCCGGGAAGATCACCGTGCGCAACACGCCGTCCTCGAAACTCGGCGCGCCTGCGGAGCGTGGCTCCTGCACGTCGCGAATCGCCTCGGGACCGACCGGACGCGCGACGCCGCCCGCGTCGATGGTCTCGGCGGCCAGCAACTGCACCTGCTCGATGTCCTTGTTGAACCACACGTAGCGTTGCGCGATATCGTCGACGCCGCTCGTCGTGTTGGCGCGCAAGACCGTGTCGTCGTGCTCCTCGACGGAGCCGTCTTTCTGGATCGTGAAGAGATGAACGTCGCGCTCGATCGTGGAGGGCGCGCGATCGTCGCCGGATGCGGTGGACGCGCTATCGTCGGCGAACGCGATGGACAGCGGACACACACCCAGCGCCAACCCGAAGGCCAGCCTGAGAAAGAACGCCATGCCGGCGACGTTGCTACGCCACCTCCTCGCGCGCGGCATCACTCCGTTTCGCCGAGTTGCCCAAGTAAAGCCTGCAACCGCTCCACGTGCCTGAGCAGAAGATGGCGATGTTTTTCGATCTGCTCCAGCCGTCCCGCGAGGTCAGCCTGAATCGGATCGTCGAGATCGGCGGCGGCGATCACGTCTTCCACCTTGGCGCGCATGGACGCCAGTTCCACCGGTGCATGGCTCAGATGCCGCTCGAAACGCCGCACTTCCTGAATCGCCACGTCACGCACTTTGCGAAAGTGTGCCTGACGCCGATGCGTTTCGGCGTCGAGAATTTCTTCTTCGACACGTTTGGCCGGCCCCGGCTGGCCGAAAATCGGCTCGGGCGGCCGCAGCACCGTCTTCTTTCGCACGGGATGCGCCGTGCCGCGAAACCGCGCGAGCGGCTGTTCGTTATCGATCGCCTCGCGCGCATTGGGCGGTATGTCATGCTCGGTGTGCGGTGCGTTCATCCAGCCAGCCGGCAATCCGGTGACCGCTTCGATCCCGCGCACGAATTCCTCGCTGAATTCGCGCTGACCGGACAACATCAGCTTCAGATAGCTCGCGGAGAAGGTCATCATGCGCGCGAGGCGCGACGCCGCACCGACCTCGCGGGTCAACAGCACCAGGTTCGCTCGCCAGACCGGGAGCAGCAATTCGTCGGAATCTTCCATCGCTGGGTCTTCCATTTTTTTGCCCGATGTGAAGATCACGCGCTTACGCGCGTCATCGTTTTGAAAGGGTAGCCGCTTCACGCCATGACGCGCAATCCCGGCATCACATCCCATGCGCGTCGATCTGTCGTTTTTACACGCCACTGCGCGATTTCGCACCGTCGTATGCCAGTCACCGCCCGCGGCGACTCGCGGCGCTCATTGTTGTGAATTGACCCATGCATTTGTCCAGCGTTCCTCCGCTCCGAACGCGCAATGTGGCATGCTTGCGAACCGTTGCGGCACGCGCCGTGCTTCAACGCTAATACCCCAACACCGAATTAAGGATTCTGTAATGAAGAAGTTTGTTCTCACCATCGCCGCTGCCGTCGCCGCTCTGAGCGCCATCGCGCCCGCACAAGCGTATGAGCATCATCACCGCGAATGCCACAAGGTGCACGTCCATCATCATTGGGAAAAGCGCTGCCATTAATGGTGCTGCCATGCCCTAACCGGCGCGGCACGTGGTGAAGCCCCGCTACTCGCGGGGCTTTTTTTCGCCGGCAGGTAGAAGACAGCGCAACGGGTTGGACGCGCTCTATACGTTCTGCGCGAAAACGGCAGCATGCAATCACGGACACATGCTGTTACACCTTTGCGGTGTCAGCCGACGCGGACACGGCTTTGCGCACCTTGCGCAGCACCGTGAACCGAGTGGAAGGAAAGATAAAACGACCGCGCGATAACGCGTGCGTCACGCCGCCTCGACGAGCTCCAACGCTTTCGCGACGAGCGCTTCCAGCAAAGGCTCGACTTTCGCAGCCAGCGTTTCGTCATACGCATACGGCATGTGCTCTTCCATATACGTGATCTGCGACAGTTCGAGCTGCAATGCATGCACGCCTTGCGACGGCTGCCCATACTCGCGCGTGATATACCCACCCTTGAAGCGACCATTGGCAACAGCCGAATAGCCGCCGTCATGTCGCTCGACGAGCGCAGCCATTTCTTCGGCCAATCCCGCCACCGCGCTCGCGCCATTGGACGTGCCGAAGTTGAAATCGGGCAGACGTCCTGCGAAGAAACGTGGCACATGCGAGCGGATCGAATGCGCTTCCCACAGCAGCACCTTGCCGTGTTTCGCTTTCAGCGCTGCAAGTTCTCCTTGCAACGCCTCGTGATACGGCTTCCAGTACGCTTCGCGACGGCGCGCGACTTCAGCTTCAGTCGGCAGTTGGCCGTCGGGATACAACGGTTCCTTGTCGAAGGTATCGACCGGCAGCAGACCGGTCGTGTCCTGCCCCGGATAGAGGTTCGCGCCATCGGGCGGACGGTTCAGGTCGATCACGTAACGCGCGTAGGTCGGCGAAAGAATCGACGCGCCCATGCGTTTTGCGAACGCGTAGAGACGGTCCAGATGCCAGTCGCAATCGTCGGTGCGCCGCGCGACGGGCGTCATCGTCGCGGCGATGTCGGCGGGGATCTGCGTACCCAGATGCGGAATCGAAATGAGGAGCGGCAGGCTTCCCTGATGCAGCGAGAAAACCGGCGTTGGGTTCGAATCAGTCATATCAGTCCGGAATCGATAAGATCGAAGAATCAGTTCAGCGGATCATGCAAGGCGCGCCGGCAGCCGCGTTATTTGAGCAGGTCCGCAAGCGCCACACGATAGCGTGCGTACGCGCCCTCTTCATCGCGATGCCGACGATTGTCCACGACCTTGTCGCCGCCTGCATACACGTCGCGAATCGGTGTTTCGCCATGCTCGCAGAATACAACGCCCGAGAGCCAGGCGTGCGGCGCATGCTCGGCAATGCTCGAATGATCCGCGTCGAGCACGAGCCAATCGGCACGGCAACCCGCCTGCAAGGCGCCAACCGCGCGGCCCGTCGCGCGCGCGCCGCCTTCGAGCGCGGCGTCGTACAGACGGTCGGCGACATGCGTGGTCTGCGCCGACGCCAGCACATTACGCTGCCGGCGCGTGAGACGCTGGCCGTATTCGAGCAAGCGCAGTTCCGCGCGCCAGTCGACGCCGATATGGCTATCCGAGCCCACGCCCATGCGTCCTTGCGCGTCGAGATATTCCTGCGCGGGAAAAATGCCGTCACCGAGGTTGGCTTCGGTCGTCAGGCACAGCCCGGCAACCGCGCCACTCTTCGCGAGTGCCAGCGTTTCGTTCGTGTCGACGTGAGTGGCATGCACGAGGCACCAGCGGCTGTCTACGTCGAAACGATCGAGCAGCCATTGCACCGGACGCGCGCCTTCGGTTTCGAGGCACGCGTCGACTTCAGCGGTCTGCTCGGCAATATGGATATGAACGGGCGCAGTGCTGTCGATGCCGCCGAGCAGCGCGCGCAATGAATCCGCGGATACGGCGCGCAGCGAATGCGGCGCCACGCCGTAGCGCAACGCGGCGCTTTCGGGGCGTGCCGCGCGCAACGTGCCGAGCAGATCGAGCAGACTCTCCGGCGTGTTGATGAAACGCCGCTGATCGTCACGCGGCGCGCGCGAGCCGAAGCCGCCGTACTGATACAGCACCGGCAGCATCGTCATGCCGATACCGCTCGCCGATGCCGCATCCACGACACGTTGCGCGAGTTCCGCCTGATTCGCATAGCGGCCGCCCTCAGGCGTGTGGTGCACGTAGTGAAACTCGCATACCGACGTATAACCCGCCTTCAGCATTTCGATGTACAGCCACTGCGCGACGCTCGCCAGGCCTTCCGGCGTGATGCGCGCGGCAAAGCGATACATCAGGTCGCGCCAGCTCCAGAAGTTGTCCGTAGCGCCCGCGCCGGACGCCGCGCGATATTCGGTGAGACCGGCCATTGCGCGCTGAAACGCATGCGAATGAAGGTTCGGCATGCCAGGCAATACCGGACCGACGGCTTTCTGCACACCGGCGGGCGGCGCGGACGCATCCGGCGTGACGGCTGTCAACGTGCCGTTCGTGTCCCACTCCAGCAGCACGTTGCGACGCCAACCGTCGGGCAGATAAGCATGCTCGGCGAACAGCGATCGTTTCGATTGTGTTTGTGTCTGCGGTTCTGTCTGCGTTTGTGTCATCTCTCAGGTCCTAGCTCAATTCGCGCCGCTTATAAACGGTTTCACCCGCGCGTACGACTTGCGCGCACAACGGACGTCCAATCCAGTAAGCCAGCTCGGCCAGCGAATCGACCGACCACACCGCGAAGTCGGCCGCTCGTCCGGCCTGCAGCGAGCCGTGCCGATCCGCCTTGCCGAGCGCGCGCGCCGCGTGCGAAGTCACGCCTTGCAGCACTTCGGGCACGGTCATGCGGAACAGCGTGGTGGCCATGTTCATCATCAGCAGCAGCGAGGTGGCGGGCGACGTGCCGGGGTTGCTGTCGGTCGAAATCGCAATCGGCACCTCATGGCGCCGCAGCAATTCCAGCGGCGGCAACTGCGTCTCGCGGATGAAGTAATACGCGCCCGGCAGCAACACGGCCACCGTGCCGGCTTCTTTCATCGCAGCCACGCCGGCTTCGTCGAGAAATTCGAGGTGATCGGCGGACAGCGCATGGTGGCGCGCCGCGAGTGCCGTGCCGCCGCCGTTCGACAGCTGCTCGGCATGCATTTTCACGGGCAGCTTGTAACGCTCCGCCGCCTCGAAAACGCGCTCGCTTTGTTCCAGCGAAAAACCGATGCGCTCGCAGAACACATCGACGGCGTCGACGAGACCCTCGCCGGCAAGCGCGGGCAGCATGGTGTTGCAGACTTCGTCGATATACGCGTCGGCGCGGCCGGCGAATTCGGGCGGCAACGCATGCGCGCCGAGAAACGTCGTGTAGACCGTTACCGGATAGCGCTCGCCCAATTTCCGCGCGACGCGCAGCATCTTGCGCTCACTGGCGAGATCGAGGCCATAACCGGACTTGATCTCGATCGTCGTCACGCCTTCGGCAAGCAAGGGTTCGAGCCGCGCGGCCGACTGACGCAGCAGCGAGGCTTCATCCGCGGCACGCGTGGCGCGCACCGTGGAGACAATGCCGCCGCCCTGGCGCGCGATTTCTTCGTAGCTGACGCCCGCGAGGCGCTGCGCGAATTCGTCCGCGCGCTGCCCGCCGTACACGAGGTGCGTGTGGCAATCGACGAGACCCGGCGTGACCCACGCGCCGTGCAGATCTTCGCGCGGCCATGCGGCGTATTCGGCGGGTAAATCGGGGGCCGCGCCGAGCCACACGATCGTGCCGTTTTCAACGGCGAGCGCGGCATCCGGCAGCGTGTGTTGGGGATCGCCCTGCGGGCAAAGTTTCAGGTGATGCCAGACGGTTTGCTTCATCGCGTGCTCTTTGCAGCTTGTTGCGTGTCTGTGGTGGTTCGCATGCGCGCGCCGTGACGGAGCTGGGCGTGCATACGAATCGTCGTCAACGTTGTGCGTAGCGGATGCTGATGGCGAGCAAGGCGCCCTCGCCTTCTACCACGCATGACAGCGCGTTCGGAGTGTCGATGCGCAGCGTGTCGCCGGTTTCGAGCGATAGCGGTTGCGCGGCGCCCGGCGTGACCCGCACGGCGCCTTGCGCGCAGTACAGCAGGACCACGTCGGCGCAAAGCGTGCGCTGCGCTGCGCCGCGCCATACTTCCACCTCACCCTGCGCCGCATCGCGACGCACCATCAGGTTGAAGTCGCGCGTCGCGCCGTCGACAAGGCGCGCGTCGATGTGCGCCTCGCCGGCGAAGCGCGCCATGTCGAGCGCTTGCGTCAACGCGTGTGTCTTCTCGCCGCCGGCTTCGTCGAGTAGCATGCCCGCACCGGACAACAACACGAGCGTGCGATCGATACCGGCAAAGCGCGAGAACGGCCCGGCTTGCGCGACATCGGCAACGCTCACCCGCCACACGAACGCATCGAGCCCCGCGCCTTCGGGAAAAGCCGCCACTTCGCGGGTGACGCCGCCGCCGTTCTTCCACGGCGCCGCCACGAGGTCAGCGCCGCGAATCAGCGTGAGGGTTGCCCCGCTGCCGATTGGCGTGCTGTGAAGCGTGCTGTGAAGCGTGCCGTGAAGCGTCACGATCAGCGGCCCAGCATCGGCAGATTGAGACCGGCCTCGCGCGCCGTTTCCTGTGCGAGTTCATAGCCCGCATCCGCGTGACGCATCACGCCGGTTGCCGGATCGTTGAACAGCACGCGGCCGAGGCGCTCTTTCGCGGCATCCGTGCCGTCCGCGACGATCACGACGCCCGAGTGCTGGCTAAAGCCCATGCCCACGCCGCCGCCGTGATGCAGCGACACCCACGAGGCGCCGCCTGCGGTATTCAGCAGTGCGTTGAGCAGCGGCCAGTCGCTGACCGCGTCAGAACCGTCCTTCATCGATTCGGTTTCGCGATTCGGGCTTGCCACCGAACCGGTGTCGAGGTGATCACGGCCGATCACGATCGGCGCCTTCAGTTCGCCGTTCCTGACCATTTCGTTGAACGCCTGGCCCAAACGATAGCGGTCCTTCACGCCGACCCAGCAGATCCGCGCCGGCAAGCCCTGGAACGCGATACGTTCGCGCGCCATGTCGAGCCAGTTGTGCAGATGCGGATCGTCGGGAATCAATTCCTTGACCTTGGCATCGGTCTTGTAGATATCCTCGGGATCGCCCGACAGCGCGACCCAGCGGAACGGCCCCTTGCCTTCGCAGAACAGCGGCCGGATATACGCCGGCACGAAGCCCGGGAAATCGAAGGCGTTTTCCACACCCATTTCCAGCGCCATCTGACGGATGTTGTTGCCGTAGTCGAGCGTGGCGGCGCCGCGTTCCTGCAGCGTCAGCATGGCTTGCACCTGTTTGGCCATCGACTGCTTGGCCGGCAGGATGATGCTGTCCGGCGCGGTCTTCATCCGCTCACGCCAGTCTTCAACGCTCCAGCCTTGCGGCAGGTAGCCGTGAATCGGATCGTGCGCGCTAGTCTGGTCGGTCACGCAATCCGGCGTGATGCCGCGCGTCACGCACTCGGCGAAGACGTCGGCGGCATTGCCCAGCAGGCCGATCGACACCGGCTTGCCGGCCTGCTTCGCTTCGTCGAGCATGGCGAGCGCTTCGTCGAGCGTCTTCGCCTTTTTATCGACGTAGCGCGTCTTCAGACGGAAGTCGATGCGCGTCTCGTCGCATTCCACCGCGATCATCGAAAAACCGGCCATGGTGGCCGCGAGCGGTTGCGCGCCGCCCATGCCGCCCAGACCGCCGGTCAGAATCCAGCGGCCCTTCGGCTCGCCGTTGAAGTGCTGGTTCGCTACCGAGAAGAACGTCTCGTAGGTGCCCTGCACGATGCCCTGGCTGCCGATGTAAATCCAGCTGCCCGCCGTCATCTGGCCGTACATCATCAGGCCCTTGCGATCGAGTTCGTGGAAGTGTTCCCACGTCGCCCAATGCGGCACCAGATTCGAATTCGCCAGCAACACGCGCGGCGCGTCGGCATGCGTGCGGAACACGCCAACCGGCTTGCCCGATTGAATCAGCAGCGTTTCGTTTTCTTCCAGATCCTTCAGCGACTTGAGAATCTGATCGAAGCAATCCCAGTTGCGCGCGGCACGGCCGATCCCGCCGTACACGACGAGCGCATGCGGATGCTCGGCGACTTCCGGGTCCAGATTGTTCTGGATCATCCGGTACGCGGCTTCCGCGATCCAGGTCTTGCAGGTCTTTTCCGCGCCGCGCGGTGCGCGGATCGTGCGGGTGGGATCAAGACGCGGATCGATGTGTTTCGGGTTGTTCATGATGGCCCTCGGAATGCTTGTAGATAGTCGAAAAAGAATCGGATTCGGAAAAGACGGCGTGTTAGAAGTGTCCGGTAAAGCGATAACGGCTGCCGGGATGCCAGAGATTGGCGATCGAAGCGACCTGGCTTTGCGACCATGTGCGCCGATGCAGCACAAGGCACGGTTCGAGTTCGTCCATGGTCAGCAACTCGCGCGTATCGCCGTCAGCGGCGAGCGCTTCGATGCGATACTCGACGCGCTGCAACGGCGCCACGCGCACGAGATACTGGTTCGGCGTGGTGTTCGTAAAGTCCTGCAACGCGTATTCGGGCGCAACCGCCGGATTGACCCAACGCTCTTCGAGCTGCACCGGCTCGTCGTTTTCAAAATGCAGCACGCGCGAATGAAACACCGGGCTGCCCGCGCTCACCTGCATTTCCTCGGCGAGCGCTTCGTCGGCGATACTCGCGCCGATGTGCAGCACGTTCGCCTGATAGCGATGACCGCGCGCGACGATTTCGTCGGAAATGCTGCGGATCGCCACCAGTGTCGATTCGTACTTGGGACGGGCCACGAAGGTGCCCGAACCTTGCACACGCGTAAGCACCTGCTCCGAAGTCAACTCACGCAATGCGCGGTTGACCGTCATGCGCGCAACGTTGAATTCGCGCGCCAACTCGTTTTCGGAGGGCACCTGGTCGCCTTCGGCCCATTCGCCCGCATGGATGCGCGCGAGGATGAAGTCCTTGATGCCCTGATAGGCCGGTGCGTTCATTGGCTTGATATGCGTGCTTGAGACTTACTGTTCGGACACGAACGAGAACGGGCTCAGCTTCGCGATCGTGCCGTTCTGCACGAGACGCGTGACCGCCGCGATATCCGGTGCGAAGTAGTGGTCGAGCTCGTAATGCGCGACGTCCTTGCGCACTGCGTCCATCGCTTTCTGCAGGCTCGGGCTGGTCTTGTGCGGCGCGCGCAGATCGACGCCTTGCGCGGCGGCGAGCAACTCGATCGACAGAATGTTCGCGGTGTTTTCAGCAATGTCGCCCAGCTTGCGCGCGGCGAACGTTGCCATCGACACGTGGTCTTCCTGATTCGCCGACGTGGGCAGCGAGTCGACCGATGCCGGATGCGCGAGCGTCTTGTTTTCCGAGGCGAGCGCGGCAGCCGTGACGTGAGCGATCATGAAGCCCGAATTCACGCCACCGTCGCGCACGAGGAACGGCGGCAGGCCCGACAGCGTCGCGTCGATCAGCAGCGCGATGCGGCGTTCGGCGAGTGCGCCGATTTCAGCGGCGGCGAGCGCGAGGTTGTCGGCCGCGAAGGCAACCGGCTCCGCGTGGAAGTTGCCGCCCGACAGCACTTCGCCGGTGTCGGGGAAAATCAGCGGATTGTCGGAGACGGCGTTCGCTTCGAGCAGCAGCACGTTGGCGGCGTGGCGCATCTGATCCAGACACGCGCCCATGACTTGCGGCTGGCAGCGCAGGCTGTACGGGTCCTGCACCTTGTCGCAATCGGCGTGCGAGACGTTGATGCCCGAGCCTTGCAACAGCGAGCGGTATGCCTCGGCCGCGTCGATCTGGCCTTGATGGCCGCGCAGTTCGTGAATGCGCGCGTCGAACGGCTTGACCGAACCCATGGCCGCATCCACCGACAACGCGCCCGACACCAGCGCGGTGCGGTACAGGTCTTCAATGGCGAACATGTTGTAGAGCGCGAGCGCGGTCGAAGCCTGCGTGCCGTTCAGCAGCGCCAGACCTTCCTTGGCTTGCAGCGTGAGCGGCTTGAGGCCGACGAGCGCGAGACCTTCGGTGGCCGGCATGCGCTCGCCCTTCGCGAACACTTCGCCGACGCCGAGCAGCACCGCCGACATATGCGCGAGCGGCGCGAGGTCGCCCGATGCGCCGACCGAACCCTTGACCGGAATCACCGGCAGCACGTCGGCGTTGTACAGCGTGATCAGCGCTTCCATCACTTCACGGCGAATGCCCGAATGGCCGCGGCCGAGGCTCGAGAGCTTCAGCGCGATCAGCAGACGCACGACCGGACGCGACATCGGCTCACCCACGCCAACCGCGTGCGAGAGCACCAGGTTGCGCTGCAGCAGTTCGAGCTGGTCGTGCGGAATATGCGTGCTGGCGAGGCGCCCAAAACCCGTGTTGATGCCGTAGGCCGGCTCGCCCTTCGCGGCGATGTCGGCAACGGCTTGCGCGCAGGCGTCGATCGCGGCATGGCTGGCGGGATCGAGTTGCAGCGCGACGTGTTCGCGTGCGATCTGGCGCAGTTGCGGGAGGGTCAGGTGGCCGGGCTTCAGATTCATCATGGTTGTCGTCCTGTCTATACAATTTGAAAGAAGTCTAGCGGCGTCGGCTTGTATATACAACTTGTTTTTGGAGGTTTTGACCTAGGGGTTTCCATTAGGGCGAGATGCAGGCTTGGCTTGGATCTTGCCTTTGCGATGTCTTCAATCGACCACCTGACGTGTAGCGCCTCTCCGCTTCGAAGATCTCAACTTGTATATACACGTTCAAAAAGCGAGGCGCGAGGCGGACAAAAAGATTCCGGCCTCGACCGGTGACGACTCCGCGGCCATAAGAGCGTTATAGCCGAGGCGGCTCGCGGCGTAAAAAAGCCCGCGGACTCTGGCAAGCCGCGGGCTTCGTATCAGGCGGATGAAGGGAATAACGCGCCTAAAGCTTCACGCGCGCCGCGATAAAGTCCAGAAAGCACTGCACGCGCCCCGCCAGCGACGCGCTCTGGTAATACACCGCACTCACCCGCTGCCGCTCGTCGGCGAGCACGTTGCCGAGAATCGGTACGAGACGCTTCTCGCGCACGTCGGCGGCACTCATGAAGTCGGCCAGACAGGCGATGCCCCATCCCGTCAGCGCCAGTTGCCGCAGTGTCTCGCCACTCGACGCGGTGATCGCCGGTTCGATCTTCAGCGTTTCGGAGCCGCCCTTGCGCCCTTCCCGCAACGGCCAGCGATTCAGATGCTCCGGTGCCGTGAAGCCGATCAGCCGATGTTCCCGCAAGGCTTCCACCGATCTGGGTTCGCCATATTCGGCCAGATACGCCGGGCTCGCGAGCACCCGCAGCTTGCTGGTCCCCAACGCACGCGCATGCAAGGTCGAATCCTGCAACTCGCCGATGCGGATCGCGATATCCACCTTCTGCTCCAGCAGATCCACGATCCGTTCGTTGCTGGTCAACTCCAGCCTGATTTCCGGATACAGGGCCGAAAACGCCGTCATATGCGGCGCCACGCAATGCAGCATGAAGGGCGACGCCGCATCGACACGCAAACGCCCCGAGGGCCGCTCGCGGCCGCGCGTGACGGACTCCTCAGCCTCTTCCATCGCGTGCAGGATGGCCCGGGCGCGCTGCAGGAAAGCTTCGCCCTCTTCGGTAAGCTGCAAACGGCGCGTCGTGCGCCGCACCAGCGCCGTATCGAGCTTCTTCTCCAGGCGCGTGAGCGCGCGGCTCACGCCGGAGACCGTTTGGCCCAGTTTTTCCGCAGCCGCGGTGATCGAGCCGCTGTCGATCACCGTGACGAACACCAGCAACTCGTCAGTCGAAGTTTTCATTGTTGATTTCGAATCAAGTTTGATTTGAGACTAACACGCTTTTTGCGAGAATCAAGACGGTGGATACTGCCTGCATGTCATCGTGTTTCTCAACAAGGAGAACGACTTGAAGATTTTCATCACTGGTGCAAGCGGTTTTATCGGCGGGTCCATTGCAGCGCATCTTGCGCGCGCCGGCCACTCCGTCCGCGGTCTGATCCGCAACCCCGAACAGCGCGCCGAGCTGCAACGTCTGGGTATCGAACCCGTCATCGGCACGCTCGACGACAGCGCGTTGCTGATCGCCGAAGCAAAAGCCGCCGACGCCGTCATCAACGCCGCGAGCAGCGACCATGAAGGCGCCGTGAAAGCGTTGATCGAAGGACTCGCCGGGTCCGGCAAAACGTTCCTGCACACGAGCGGTTCGAGCATTGTCGGCGATGCATCGGGCGGCGAAGCGGGTCAGGCGCGTATCTATCACGAAGACGCGCTGCCCACGCCGACCGCCGACAAGGCCGCGCGCGTGGCCATCGATCAACTCGTGCTCGACGCCGCGCAGCAGAACATCCGTTCGGCCGTGCTGTGCAACACGCTGATCTACGGCCACGGTGCGGTGTCCGGCAGCGCGAGCGTGCAATTGCCGCGCCTCGTGCGTCAAACACTGAAGAGCGGCGTGGTGCGCCACGTGGGCAGCGGCGGCAATATCTGGTCGAACGTGCATATCGACGACGTCGCCGAACTGTATCGCCTCGCTCTTGAGAAAACGCCCGCGGGCACCTTCTACTTTGTGGAAAGCGGCGAGGCGTCGTTCCGCGACATGAGCGCCGCGATTGCGCGCACGATGGAGCTCGGCGAACCGCAAGACTGGCCGCTCGAAGAAGCGCAAAAGGAATGGGGCTACGAAATGGCCTCGTATGGCCTCGGCTCGAACAGCCGCGTGCGCGGTGAGCGCGCCCGCAAGCTGCTTGGCTGGCAACCGAAGAGAACTTCCGTGATCGACTGGATCGAGCACGACATGATGTCCGCGAAGAAGGCTTCTACCGCGGCGTAATCCATGTAAGCGCCGCCGTTGCGAATCCGTAAGCTCAACTCGATAGAATCGCGCTCACCTGATCGCGCGGCTCGACAAACCGAGTCGCGCATGAGCCCGGATTTGATCGATGACTATGGCGCTGAATTTCGATTGGCTGACCAATCTGCTGGCGATTCTTTTCGTCGTGGCGTGTCTCTACGATGCACGCTACGACGAATACGGCACGTTGACGCTGTCGGCGGCCGCGATGGGGCTCGTCGTGATGGCGATCGAAGTTTTCCTCAAGCCCGCTTTCGACATGTCGCTTTGAAGCGACAGCGCTTCGCATGTGACGCCGTGCATCGCGACGTCACACCTGTCGCGGTTGCGCGCACAACGAGCGCGCAACCGTTTGATCACACCGCGACTTCCGGCGGCGCCTGGCGAAAGCAGCGCGTAATCCAGCCGAGATAGCACAAGCCCAACACGAACCACACCGCGCCTAGCACCAGCGCCGTCTTCTCCAGACTCACCAGCAGCCACACGTCGGCGAGCGCGCCGGCCAACGGCAACAGCAGCCCGCCGATCACGCCTATCGCGTTCGCACTGCCCCGCGCGTTGAAGAACTGACGGATCACGCACAGATTGACGGCCGTGAACGCAAGGAACGCACCGAAGTTGATGAACGATGTCGAAGTGGCCACATCGAGCTTCAAGGCGACGAGACCGACAGCGCCCGCAATCGCGATGTTCAGCGCCGGCGTCTTGAACTTAGGATGCACGAAACCGAAGATGCGTTTGGGCAGCACTTCGTCACGGCCCATTGCATACAACAGACGTCCCACGCTCGCCTGCGCCGAGATGCCCGAGGCAAACTGCGCGAGAATCAGGCCCGCCAGAAACACCGTGACGAATATATCGCCACCCACTTTGCGCGCGACTTCGAAAGCCGCCGAATCCGGGTCCTTGAACACCGCGCCCGGGTGCGCGAGCTGCACGGTATAGGCCGCGATCACGAAGATCGCGCCGCCGATCAGCGCAATCAGCACGATGGCTCGCGGCATGGTCCTTTCGGGGGCGATGGTTTCTTCAGTCAGCGTCGAGACCGCGTCGAAGCCGAGATACGAATACGCGGCGATCGCCGCGCCCGCCATCGTCGCCGAGAACGGCACGTGCGGTTTGAAGAACGGCTCGGCCGACACGAGACCGCCAGGTCCGGCGGCCGCCGTCACATAGTGGCAGCACAGCACGACGAACAACGCGACGATCGCCAGTTGCACCACCATCAGCACGATGTTGAAGCGGTTCGCGAGTTCGATGCCGAGAATGTTCAACGCACTGGTCAGCACGATAAACGCGACGATCCAGATCCACGCCGGCACGTGCGGGAACGCGGCGCTCAGATACGCTGCGCCGATCAGCCAGATCACCATCGGCAGGAAGAAATAATCGAGCAAGGTGGCCCAGCCGATCATGAAGCCGAGATGCGGGTTGAAGGTCTTGCGCGTGTACGTGTAGGCCGAACCGGCCACCGGAAAGAGCCGCGCCAGTTTGCCGTAGCTGAGCGCGGTGAATACGATCGCGATCAGCGCGATCAGATAGGCGAGCGCCGCGGTGTCCTGGCTGGCGCTCGCCAGCACGCCATAGGTGCCGTAGACGATCAGCGGCGCCATGTAAGCCAGACCGAATAGCAGGACCGACGGCAGGCCGAGTGTGCGCTTCAGGTGCGCGCTGCGTGGGGCCGCGGGTTCGGCGGCGGATGATGAAGTCATACGGTGTCTCCTCTTGCGAATGGGCGAGCATCGTCCCGGGCGCGGCATGGCACGCGCCCCGGTCGAGCCGGGTCGATCGGACTTGCTGGCGGCGCGCGATTCGCGCCGATGGTCTTTGCCTGATGCGCCGGGCAGGTCCGCACCGCCGTTCAGGCGGCATGCCGGCCCGGTCGCGCGTCGGCCTGAACGTTCGCTTCAGCGCGCGCGAATCACGCGCGCACGTTGGCCGTGCGCGCCGTCTTCGGTGGCGAGATCGAGCGCAATGCGCGCGTCGTGCAGATAACGATAATGTTCGCGAGCGCCTTCGAGGCGCGCGCGCTCGAGCGTTGCGCGCAGCACGGTTTCCTGCTGGCCCGCGTCGCACACCACGTCGCCGAATGGATCGATCAATGCTGACTCGCCGGGAAACGTGAGGTTGTCGTCGCCGGAACCGATGCGATTGACTAGCGCGGCGAACATCTGGTTCTCCATGGCGCGCGCCACGATCGCCCGGCGGTGCACCGGCCCGAACGGGTCCATGTTGCCGTTGGTCACAACCAGCAGATCGGCGCCCAGCGACGCAACCGCGCGTGCCGTTTCGGGAAATTCAATGTCGTAGCAGATCAGCAGACCGACCGTCATGCCTTTGAAGCTGCACACTTCGAAACGGTCGCCCGGTTCGAACACGCCGACGTCCGACGCCCAAAGGTGGGTCTTGCGATAACGCAGCGCGATCTCGCCGCGTTCGTCGATCAACACGGTGGTGTTGAAAAAGCGGCTGCCGTCGCGCTCGGCGAGGCCCACCGCAACCGCCACGCGCGCTTCGCGCGCCGCGTCGCGCACGGCGCTCAACGAAGGGCCGTCGATCGGTTCTGCCATTTCGGCAACGTTATGCCGCGTCGGAAAGCCCGACAGCGTGGTTTCGGGAAACACGATCAGATCGGTTTCGGCCGAACGTTGGCCGATGATTTGCAGCACGCGTTGTACATTCGCGCCGCCGACACCTACCGCGCCATCCACGACGGGAATTTGCGCCAGTTCGAGTTGAAGCATTCTGTCTCCTGTCGACCAGAGTTAGTGCTTTAGCACTTACTCTGGTCCCATGCAAAGCGGTCGACCCGAGTTAGCGCTTTAGCGCTTACTCTGGTCCCATGCACAGCGGTCGACCCGAGTTAGCGCTTTAGCGCTTACTCTGGTCCCATGCACAGCGGTCGACCAGAGTTAGCGCTTTAGCTGTCGACCAGAGTTGGCGCTTTAGCGCTTACTCTGGTCCCATGCAGAGCTCTTACTCGGGTCCCATGCAATATTGCTATCCATCCCGATTACCTTCGCGTTGAACGACAGCCGTCCTCGACCACCCCGCGATCAGGTTGGGCCTATTATTACCAGACATATTTTTGTCCGTAATTACCCTGCTGGGTTACCCTCATCGGAGCACGCATGGAACTCGAATGGCGCGATCTGGCCTTTCATCGCGAGATCGGCGCGGTTATCGAAGCCCTCGATAGCACGCAATTCTGGACTCGCCTCACGCGCGCGCTCGAACGTTATGTCGCCTTCGACAATTGGGTCGCATTGCGCTTCACAGCGGGCGAGGCGCCGCTCGTGTGCGCCGAATCGCCGATGCCGGACGGCACCGTCGACACGATGTTCCAGGACTATCTGGCCGCGCTCTACCAACTCGATCCGTTCTATATCGCCGCCACCGAGAAACCCGCATCGGGCTTCGTCACGCTGGCCGATGTCGCACCGGACAACTTCTCGATGACCGATTACTACCAGCGGTACTTCAGAAAGAATATCGTCGGCGACGAGGTGCACTTCAACTACATGATCGACGCGCAACACACGCTAGCCTTTTCGCTCGGCGCGACGCATCGTTATGCCGAGCGCGATCTGGCCGTGCTCGCGCTGTGCGCGCCGTGGGTAATCGCGCTGCTGCGGCAACGCTTGCCCTACGAAGCATTCCACGCTGCGCAGCCAGCCTCCAACGAAGCAGTCGCCGAGACGGTCACGGAATCGCTCGCCGCCACCGACGCCCCCGCCTACGCGGCGCGCTTCGAGCAGGTCGCGTCGGCGGGCGGCCGCGCCTCGCTCACCGCGCGCGAAGTGGAAGTGGCGATGCTGACCTTGAGCGGATTTTCGACGCGCGCCATCGCGGAGAAACTGGCGATCTCGTTCGAGACCGTGCGCGCGCACAAGAAACACATCTATACGAAACTGAACGTCAATTCACAGTCGGAACTGTTCGCGCGGTTCTATGAAGCGGGACGCCAGGGCGCATAACGTCCCGCTCTTTTCTCGAAAGGTTGCGCTAGCGCTGCGTTCTCCGCGCTCTATCAGGAACCGCATGCAGCGCAGCCGCCTTGCGCCTTTTCTTCATAGCGGTCGTGATGCCTGACCCAGTCGGTCAGATTGCTGTCTTCATTGCGGCCCTTCGGCGTGACGTCGAGATGCGCATAGGTATTGATGAAGCGTTCGTCACCGCGTCCATAGCAGGAATACGTGTGATACACGTCGCCGTTCTCGTCCTTGTAGAAGACACTATGGCCGTGTTGTTCGTCGATGCCGACATCGTCCTCGGTGAAGTTGTAGAACGCTTTCTTGCTCGCCAACTCTTCCGGGGTGAACGACACGTGATAATCGAAATTGAAATCACTGCCGTTCGAGGACACCCAAGGGAAGGTCCAGCCCATGCGTTTCCTGAAGCTCTCGATCTTCGCGAGCGGCGCACGCGACACCGTCACGTAAGACACATCGTGATGTTCGAGATGCGTGACGATCCCTGTCATGTGATCCGACAGGAACGAGCAGCCGACGCAGCCCTCCTCCCAATCCGGGCCCAGCATGAAGTGATAGACGATCAACTGGCTGCGCCCGTCGAACAGATCGGTCAGCGTCTTGCGGCCTTGCGGCGTATCGAAGGTATAGGTCTTGTCGATCCTGACCCACGGCAGCGCGCGGCGTTTGCGAGCGAGTTCGTCGCCGGCGCGCATGTGCGCTTTTTCTTCGGCCAGCAATACCCGGCTGGCAGCCAGCCATTCCTCCTGCGAGCCAATACGGTGTTGCGGTTCCATCTGCGTCTCCTTTGCCTGCATCGTGCAGGTCAACAGCACACCCCGAAGGAATTCCCCGTGGGGACTTTGGGGACATGCAAACCACTCAGGCCACGTAGCGTTCGAGCGAATCGATCCCATCTGTCCAGCCGCGACGATGATCTTCGCGCTGAGCTTCGTCGGCAAGACGTTCATGTGTGAGCGTGAGCCACGTGCCGTCACCGTCCGGTTCCAGCAGCAACGTGACCTGCGATTCATGCTCCGGGCTATAGCGCCATACCCACGAGAAAACCAGCTTGCGGTCGGGCACCACCTCCAGATACTGACCGTTGACCTCGACTTCGTTGCCGTCCGGCTTGCGATAGACGATCGCGTAACGCCCGTCGACGCGCACATCCAGTTCCGCGCGCACGACGTCCGCGCCGCCCGGATGCATCCACGTCATGAATTGCGCCGGTTCCGTCCACGCGCGGAAGACTTTGGCGGGCGCGGCGTTGAGACGCCGCTGGAGGGTGAGGCTGGGCTGGGCGGACATGGGCTTTGCTCCTCTTCGACGAAAGCGGCCAGACGATCGAGTGATTCGGACCAGAAGCGCTGATAGCGGCCAAGCCACTCCATGGCTTCCTCCATCGGCCCGGCGCACAGGCGGCACGCGACCGTGCGGCCGGTTTTGCTGCGCGTGATGAGACCCGCCTCGGACAGCACGTCGAGGTGTTTCATCACCGCGGGCAAGGAGATCGCAAACGGCTCTGCGAGTTCGCTGACCGACAGATCCTTCGACGACAGACGCGCGAGCAGCGCCCGCCGTGTCGGATCGGACAGCGCGGCAAAGGTGCGATTCAGTAACGCTTCATCAAACTTAACCATGAGGTTAACTATAGAAACGAAGCGACGAATGTCAAGGACAGGTACGCGTTTTCGCAAAAGCGCACCGCAAGCGGCGTGGGGAATAGGACAAAAAAGATACGCGGCGCACCGCAGATGAAGCCTGCCGCACGCCGCGTCAAGGTGGAGAACAACCGACTACAGGCTCGAGCAATGCGGCCGGTATCGCGCCACGTTGCTCTCGCTTTCCAGCACAAGTTCAATCGCTTGAAGCGCGGCGTCAAGCAACGCCCCGCTCACTGCCTGCAACGGTCAGATCGCCCAACCGCCGAGATAGAAGCCGACCAGCACGATAGCGATGGCAACCGTGCCCACGTTCAGCTTGCGATACTCGCCGCTGACCACACGGCCGATCACGAGCGTCGCGAAGCCGAGCATGATGCCTGTCACGATGTTGGCGGTCAGCACGATGAACACCGCGCACATCAGGCCCGACATGGAGTCGACCATGTCGTCCATATGCAGCTTGCTGACGTTCGAGAGCATCAGCAGGCCGACGTACATCAGCGCGGGGGCCGTCGCATACGAAGGCACGAGGCCGGCGAGCGGCGAGAAGAACATCACCACGAGGAACAGCAGACCGACCACCGCGGCCGCCATACCGGTCTTCGCGCCGGCCGCCACGCCCACCGTCGATTCGATATACGCCGCCGCCGGCGCGCCGCCGAGCAGGCCCGAGAAAATCGAGCTCAGCGAATCGGCCGTCAGCGCGCGGCCACCGTTGATGATGCGGCCGTTTTCATCGAGTTGCCCGGCTTGCCCCGCGACGGCGCGGATCGTGCCCGTCGCGTCGAACACCGCGGTCATCACGAGAGCCAGCACGCTCGGCAGCACTGCCATCGACAACGCGCCCTTGATGTCCATCGCGCCGATCAGCGAAGCGTGACCCGGCGCGCTCAGCGACGGCACGGCGAATACGCTGTGGAACGACACGGCCGGATCGATGGCGAGCGCGATCGCCGAAATCGCCACGATCACGATCAGGATCGAGCCCGGTACGCGGCGGCGCACCAGACCAAAGATGGCCGCGAGTCCCGCCACCGACATCAGCGCCGGCAGCGCCGTGATATTGCCGAGCGACACCGGCAGACCCGCGCCGGGATTCTTCACGACGAGACCCACGTCGTTGGCGGCGATCAGAAGCAGGAACAGGCCGATGCCGATCCCCGTGCCGTGCGCGATGCCTGTGGGCAGATTGCGCAGAATCCATGAACGCACGCCCGTCACCGAGATCGCGGTGAATACGACGCCCATCAGGAACACCGCGCCGAGCGCGACGTTCGGCTGCAGCCCTTTGCCGAGCACGAGGCCGAACGCGGTGAAGGCCGTCAGCGAAATCGCGCAGCCGATCGCGATCGGCAGACGCGCCCACACGCCCATCAGCAGCGAGCCGAAGGCCGTGGTCAGACACACGGCGACGAACACCGCACTCGTGTCGAAGCCCGCTTTGCCGAACATGCCCGGCACGACGAACACGGAATAGACCATCGCGAGGAAGGTCGTGATACCCGCGACGATTTCCTGACGCTGCGAACTGCCGCGTGAAGAGATTTCGAAATAGCGGTCGAGAAAGCCCTTTCCGTCGAATGATTCGGCGCCGACTTCAGAAATCGGTTGGGCGTGGGGTTCCATCATGATGAGTGCCTCCTTTATCAGCGTGCTGAAACGGCCGTCGATACGGCCGCCATCAGGTTCGTCTCGTTGCGTTGATTTAATGTGGGATGTGATCTTTTTTTGCTGTCTCGAAATGTAGGGCAACACAAATATGTCTCCCATCGCATGATTGGCATGCCCGACATGTCGCGACGCTTATATCGTTCAGGGGACGGCAAACCCGCTTCATAGCCCGCGCGTTTACACCTACGGTCTGTCACAAAGATGTGAAAGGGTTTTGAGAGGTTCGACGCGTCTCAATGGACCGCGGCCATGCGACCGTGCGAACAATCGGCCCGGTGCGGCATGAACCATGCTTGGGGCAACCTGTCAGACTGCCTGCAAAACCGGAGCCGCCCAACGTCGCGGGTTACACTCTGGCCCGTACCTGTCTTAACTGCGGCGGCCCACGGGCCGTTCGCACCGGCCCATGGAGTCCTTCTTGATGAGCGGCGGTTTTTCGCGTCCTGCCTGGCGTCTCTTGCTTCTTGCTGTGTTCGCGCTTTTCGCGCTGTCCGGTTGCAGCAGCTTGCTGTGGGGTCCGCAGCAGGCGCCGATCGTGGACGCCACGGTGATGCCGGTCGAACCCGCGAGCGCGCCGGTGGCCGCCTCCGCGCCCGAACCGGTCGAGACCGAAGCGGCCGAGCCCGAGCAGCCGAGAAAGCCGAAGAAACCGGTCGTCAAGCCGCACAAGGTCGAGCCTCCGCCGCCCGTTGTCACGCCCGCGCCACCGCCGCCCCCGCCCGCGCCGCTGATCGTGCTGCGCACCATCGAGCGCAACGAGGCGCGCGCGCTGCTCGACAGCGAAGTGCAGAAGCCCGACGGCAAAGTGGTCGGCCGCGCGGTCGATCTGATCGCGGACGCCGGCGGCAAGCCGCGCGAAATGGTCGTGAATCTGCAGGGTTTCCTGGGGGTCGGCGACCGCAAGGTGAACTTCCCGTGGGGCGCGTTCCGCTTCACGCCGACTGCGAAAACCGCGCCCATCACGCTCAACGCCGCCGCGATTCCGGCGAATGCGGCCAAAGCCGCTGCCGTTTTGCAATTGCCGCTGATCGACGCCACCGTCGAGCGCTCGAACGGCGCCAAGGTCGGCCGCGTGATCGACGTGCTGATCGACGCCAACGCACAGCCGCAGGCGGTCGTGCTCGACGTCAACGGCATGGTCAGCACCGAACGGCGCACGATTGCCGCCAGTTGGTCGGCGCTGCGCTTCGTCACCAAAGACAAGGAACTGCATCCGCTACTCGAGTTGAGCGATGCGCAGATCAACGCGACGCCGCCTTATGCGAGCGACAAGCCGATCCGCGCGGTGTCGCCGGCGCCGCCTCCCGCGCCGGCGCCTGCCCCTGCTCCGGCTTCCGCGCCCGCTGCCGTTGCGGCGCCTGCGGCCGCGGCCACGACCACGGCGGTTTCCAACGCACGGGCGGCCCGATGACAGGCCGCACACTGGTAACAGCGCGCAGCTTGCGCGCGCTCGATTGGCTGAATTTTTTCGTCGCCAACGTGCAAACAGGGTTTGGACCGTTCATCGCGTCCTACCTCGCCTCGCATAAGTGGACGCAGGGCGAGATCGGCATGGCGCTTTCGGTGGGCACGATCAGCGCGATGGTGAGCCAGGTGCCTGGCGGCGCCGCCGTCGATGCGTTGCGCAACAAGAAAGGCGCGGCCGCCTGGGCGATTTTCGCGATCATCCTGAGCGCGGTGCTGCTGGCTGTCAGTCCGACGGTGCTGCCGGTGATCGCCGCCGAGGTGTTTCACGGCTTCGCGAGTTGCATGCTGACGCCGGCGCTCGCCGCGATTTCGTTCGCGCTGGTGGGACGGGCGAATCTCGGCGACCGGCTGGGGCGCAATGCGCGCTGGGCGTCGATCGGCAGCGCGGTCGCGGCCGGACTGATGGGCCTGTTCGGCGAGTACTACTCGCCGCGCGCGGTGTTCTGGCTGACCGCCGCGCTCGCCGTGCCCGCCCTCTTCGCGCTGACGATGATCCAGCGCACCGACACCGTCGAATTACCGAAGGCCGCGCCGACGCCGCAGCAGATCGAACGGCGCGAGAGTCTGCGCGAGTTGCTGCGCGACAAGCGGATGCTGCTGTTCGCGGCGTGCATCGTGCTGTTCCATTTGTCGAATGCGGCGATGCTCAATCTTGCCGCCGGCGAAGTGACGGCCGGCATGGGCGACAACGTGCAACTCGTGATTGCGGCGTGCATCATCGTGCCGCAGGCGATCGTGGCGATCATGTCGCCGTGGGTCGGGCGCTCGGCCGAACGTTGGGGACGTCGGCCGATTCTGCTGCTCGGGTTTTCAGCGCTGCCGATACGGGCGTTGCTGTTTGCCGGAATCAGCAGCCCTTATTTGCTCGTGCCGGTGCAGATGCTCGACGGTTTGAGCGCCGCCGTGTTTGGGGTGATGTTGCCGCTGATTGCCGCCGATGTGGCCGGCGATAAGGGACGCTATAACCTGTGTATCGGATTGTTCGGGTTGGCGGCCGGGATTGGGGCTACGTTGAGTACCACTGCGGCTGGGTTCGTGGCGGATCATTTTGGGAATGCCGTGAGCTTTTTTGGTCTCGCCGCAGCTGGGGCGTTGGCTGTTTTGCTCGTTTGGGCGGCCATGCCGGAGACTCGCGAGGCGGCTGCTGATGGGGAGGCGCCGGTGGCGGATGGGGAGAAGTCGGCAGCTCGGTGATGGTGGTGCTTTTTTGCCTGGCGGCGGTTTGTTTTTTTGTTGTGGTTTTTTGGGGTGTTGGCCTTTCCTTGCTTTGTTAGTGGTCTATTGGCGTTGCCCCTGTGCGGGG